>NZ_CAMHZL010000007.1:0-105262 GCF_946190155.1 Streptococcus mitis | reverse complement strand
TTATGACTTGTCTTAACTTTCTCATAAACGTGTTCGATGTCGCCATTTGGAAGTTTCTTAGTCTCTACGAAGCGGTAACCTGGGATATCTTTCTTAGGATTTTCACCGTCTTCTGTTGGATAGTTTGGAATTTCGTTTCCATCTTTATCCTTATGACTTGTCTTAACTTTTTCGTAAACGTGCTCTGTATCGCCGTTTGGAAGAGTCTTAGTTTCTACGAAACGGTAACCTGGAATATCTTTCTTAGGAGTTGTACCTTCCTCAGTAGTTGTTCCTGGAATTACATTACCATCTTTATCTTTATGAGTTGTTGTAACTTTCTCATAGATGTGTTTTGTATTTCCTTTTTCGTCTACTTCAGTTTTAACAATCTTGTATCCTGGGATATCTTTAGTTGGTTTAGTTCCGTCTTCTGTTGGTGAAAGTGGGTTGCCATCTTTATCAACGAATGAAGTATCAGGACGAACTGTTGGTGTGTATTTAGCTGTTACTGGTGTACCATTCTTGTCTACACGTTTAACTGTTACGCCTGTCGCTTTACCTACGAAGTCAGGTTCTGGTGTGAAGGTTACTTTACCGTTTTCATCGATTGTGTATGTTCCTTCACCTGGAACTTTCTTCTCAGTTGTGCCATCGTCAAATGTTGGTTTAACTGTTTCATCGATTTCAACTGGAACTTCCTTACCATTGATTGTAACTTTGCCACCTTCAAATGTTGGGGTTCCTGATTGAGGTTGTCCTTTAGGACCTTCTGATTCAGTGTCTTTTGAAGTTGGTGATACTGGAACCACTACTGGAGTGTACTTAGCTGTGATTGGTGTGCCGTTCTTATCCACACGTTTAACTGTTACGCCTGTCGCTTGACCAGTGAATGTTTTCTCTGGTGTGAATGTTACAGTACCGTTTTCATCGATTGTGTATGTTCCTTCACCTGGTACTTTCTTCTCAGTTGTACCATTATCAAATGTTGGTTTAATAGTTTCATCGATTTCTACAGTTTTTTCTTCACCGTTGACTGTTACTTTTCCACCTTCAAATGTTGGTGTTCCTGATTGAGTAGCACCTTGAACATTTGTAGTGATAACATCTGAACTTGTTGGTGTTGCTGGTTTTACAACTGGTGTGTAAGTAGCTTTAACTGGTGTACCATTCTTATCTTCGCGTTGAACTGTGACACCTGTTCCTTTACCTGTGAAGTTCTTTTCTGGTGTGAAGGTTACTGTACCATCTGGAGCTACTGTGTATGTTCCTTCACCTTCGATGGTTACTGAATCAACTGGATCTCCTGTTTTCGGATCTACCAATTTAGCTGGTTTATCTTCATCAATTTCAACAGTTTTTTCTTCACCATTTACAGTAACTTTTCCACCTTCAAATGTTGGTTTACCTGTTTGAGTTGAACCCTGGATATCTTCAGTTACTGCGTCTGTTCCTGTTGGTGTTGCTTTCTTAACAACTGGAGTGTATTTAGCTGTAACTGGTGTGCCGTTCTTATCTTCACGTTGAACTGTGACACCTGTTCCCTTACCTGTGAAGTTCTTTTCTGGTGTGAAGGTTACTGTACCATCTGGAGCTACTGTGTATGTTCCTTCACCTTCGATAGTTACTGAATCAACTGGATCTCCTGTTTTTGGATCTACCAATTTAGCTGGTTTATCTTCATTGATTTCAACAGTTTTCTCTTTACCATCAATTGTTACTGTTCCACCTTTGAATTCAGGTTTACCTGTTTGAGTTGAACCTTGAATATCTTCAGTTACTGCGTCTGTTCCTGTTGGTGTTACTGGTTTAACTTCTGGTGTGTATGTTGCTTTAGCTGGTGTTCCGTTCTTATCTTGACGTACTACCTCAACACCTTTAGCTACACCTGTAAATTGTGGTTCTGGCTTGAAGGTTACTGTTCCATCTGGAGCTACTGTATATGTTCCTTCACCTTCTACCGTTAATGAATCAACTTTATCTCCAGTTTTTGGATCTACTAATTTAGCTGGTACTGTATCATCCATTTCTACAGTTTTCTCTTCACCGTTAACCATAGCAGTTCCACCTTGGAATACTGGTTTACCAGTTTGAGTTGCACCTTGAACATCTACAGTTTTAGCTGGTTCTGCTGTTGGTGTTGCAGGAATGATATTTGGAGTGTAAGTTGTAGAAACTTTTGTTCCATTTGCATCTTCTGCTTGAACTTCAGCTGGTAATACTTTACCAGTATAAGATTTATCTGTTGGTGTGAAGGTTACTTCTCCAGTTGCTGGATCGATTGAGTAAGTACCGATTGGAGTTACTCCGTCTTCAGCGTAAGCTGGAGTTGTTTGTCCTGCTGGAACTTCATTTCCTTCCTTATCAAGAAGCTTGTATGAGTTCTCTTTGATTGGAGCAATCTTATCTCCAGGAGAGAATGTTGGTGTTCCTTTTTGTGTTTCACCTTGGATAGCTTCGGATTTAGCTGGTTCTGCTGTTGGTGTTACCGGAGTGATCTTCGGTGTGTATGTTGTTTCTACAGCAGTTCCGTTCTTATCTTTAGCTTGGACACGTACTGGTTGTACATCACCTGAGTATGTCTTATCTGTTGGCTCAAATACCGCAACAGCTTTTCCATCTACAGTTTTAAGAGTGTACTTACCAATTACGTTTCCTTCTGGATCTTTAGCTGGTACTTCAGTAGCTGGTTGTCCATCTTCACCTAGAAGTGTATAAGTAGATGGATCGATTTCTACAGTTTTTTCTTCTCCAGCAATTGTAGTTTTTCCTGCTTCAAATGAAACTGGACTTTCTTGAGTTTTACCTTGAACATCTTCAGTTGTAGCTGGTTCTGCTGTTGGTGTTACCCCTACGATTGTTGGCGTGTAAGTTGTCTTAACTTTAGTTCCATTCTTATCTTCAGCTTGTACGCTGGCTGGTTGAACTGGTCCTACATAAGACTTATCAGTAGGTGTAAATGTTACTTCTCCTGTTGTTGGATCAACAGTGTATGTACCTACCTTGTTTCCATTTGGATCCAATGCATCAACTGGTCCAGTTGCTTCTGTTCCATCTGGATTCAATAGTTTGACAGAACCTTCTTTAATTGGAACTTCAGAATTTCCTTCTGTAAATGTTGGTGTTCCTTTTTGAGTTTCACCTTGTACTCCTGTTGAAGTAGCTGGTTCTGCTGTTGGTGTAACCGGAGTTACAGTTGGTGTATATGTAGTTGTAGCTGTAGCTGTTACAGGATTTCCATCTTTATCTTGACCTACAGGTGCTGTTAGTGATACACCGACTCCAGTCGCTGTTCCTGTAAAGTTTGGAAGTGGTTGGAATGTTACTACTCCAGTTGTCGGATCAATTGTGTAAGTTCCTTGCCCTTCTACGGTTACAGATGTTGCATCAGTTGGTTGTCCAGTAGCTGGATCAACTAATTTAGCTGGATATTGTGCACTTGGTGTTACTGGTGTTGGATTCTCTGTATCTGCACCTGCTGTAAATGTTGGAGTTTTCTTCTGTGCTTTACCTTGTACATCTGTTGATGTTTCTGGATCAGCTGTGATTTCTTTTGGAGTTACCGTTGGAATGTAAACAGCATCCATTGTTTTCTTAGCAGCTGAGTGCGTACCATCATTGATGTTTTCAAGTCCATGTTGATCTGTTAATGCAGTCCATCCAGTTGATTGACCATTTGAGTCTACAGCACGTAATACGATACCATCAGCTTTACCTACGAAGTTAGCTTCTGGAGTGAATATAACCTTGTCATCTGTTACTGTATATGTACCTTGACCTGGAACTTTGAGAGTGTCAACTAGGTTGTCACCATCAACAATTTTTACGCCACCTTGAGCTTTCTTAGTAGTTTCAGCACTGATTACGTTACTTTGTTCGGTGTAGTGAATTTTACCGTATGAGTTGAATGTGGTTTTACCATTGTTTGAACCCAAGTCAGATGCATCGTCACCTAATGGACGTGTTCTGAACTCGATACCAACTGATTGAGTTTCACCTTGTTTACCAGTAGTTTCTTCTTTATCTCCACGAGGAGGTAAAGCAACTTGGATTTGGTTATCCTCAACTTCTCCTGAGAAGGCAATTCCCACTGGTTTTTCAACTTGTTTTCTATCTGTCGCAATACGAGTACGGAAGTTAACTATATCTTTAGTAGTATCAATAACTTGAGTATTACTGAAAACAAGTTCTACTTCTTGGTCTTTTCCTGTTACTTCAACGATATTAGATGCTTCACCTTCATCGAATTTACCGTTGTTGTTAAAGTCGATAAATCCACGCACATAAGCAGGTCCTACTGTACCTCTATAGTTATCATTTCCGTTTGCTGAAGCACGCACTTTAACACGGTATGTGTTATCTGCTCCTTGGACTAATTTAACTTCTGGCTCACCATTATCTACATTAGTGTGAACATTGTCTGGAGCAATAAGTTGAGCCACACCTTCATCTCCTTGCTCTTTTGTATCATCTGAATCGATTCCACGTACTCGTGTACCAGATACTGAATCAATATCCGCTTTGACAGTCCCTAGGTAAGGTTGCTGAATTTGGTTAATTTGACCTGTTTTATAATCTTTAGATTGTGTTCTTATGTAGTGTTCAGCTGCTCCATATGATTCTGGAAGATCTCCAAAGTCAGAGAATTTAATACCAATCATAGATGACTGTTCACCAGAAGACATAATATAGAAGCCAATTTCAGAAACATTTGCAGAGGACACAATTGGAGTTGCTGAACGTGTGTTCATGTATCCTCCAAAAACTTGTGATCCTAAACCTGCAGTTGCTGCATCTTTAGTAGCAAACATTTTGCCATCAAGAGCATTTCGCAACTCTTCTGTAGTCCATTTGTTTAAATTTCCACCCCACTCATTTAATCTATTAAATTTAGGATGTGGTTTATACATGTCAGTATGACCATTAGTAGAACCAACAACTCCTGCTAGGTCCCAAGGTGTCCCGTTAGTTGTATAGATTTCTGTCTCTAAATCACCGATATCTTCACCTGATGTCATAACGATACCAGGTTTCACAGGCTTACCATTATATGTAGCTTCAATATTAAACTTGATACCAACGATTTGTCCTTGGCGACCAACACCCGTATCATCTGTACCTGATATAGTTGTTTTTGAGTTACCTGTATCTAATCCAGCGTTTTTAACGTGTGTATAACCAGTTTGTTTATTACCACTAATACCTGTAGAATATGGATTTTTGGTAACCTGGTTAAAGATATTTTCTTCGTTCGGTTTATATGATGATTCATACTTAGTTCCCGCTACACGGTTTTTATAAATTTCTGTTGCATGGAATGGTTTTAATTCCTTAACAGTCATTTTAACGATATAACCAGGTATCAATTCTTTTTCATAAACTGAACCTACCTGAAGTTGACCATTAGCTTTGCGATTTGTCCATGCCGCAGCATCTCCAAAATCCAACCATTGAATTTGATTGTTTAGGTTTTTAATGGCTTTGTCATCATCTGCATTGCCCTTGATATATTTAGGAGCTTCTTCTAGAGATTTGTAACCATTTTGTTCTAACCACTTGGCACCTGATTCTGCTGTTGCATCTTTAAGCGCTGTTGTTTGAGCATCTTCCAAGTTTACTGCAAACTTACCATCACGGCCGATTCCTGCGTTTTTCAATTCATTGTAAACTGCAAGGATTGATTCGTTAAGACGAGCCAATTGAGCATCTACTTGCTCTTTTGTGACACTCTTATCAGCCAATAAAGTTTTTGTTTCAGCAAGAACTGCTTGGTTTTTAGCTACTGCCGCTTCAACAGCTGCTTTGTTTTCTTCCTTCACTTCCTTCTTAGAAAGTTCAGATTTTGCAAGTCTGTTTGTTACATCTGCTTCTGATGAAGCTTTGTCAAGCGCTGATTTAGCTTCTGAAAGAGTTTTTTCTGCTGGAGTAGCTTTCTTTTCAGCTTCTGCTTTAGCCACTTCTTTTTCAGCTGCTTTCTTTTTATCGAAACCAGCAGAATTTGATTCAGTAACTACAGTACTCAATGCTGATACAGTTTCTGCTTGAGCATCTACATCAGCTTGACTAGCATCTACTTTTGCAAGAGTTGCTTTAGCTGCTGCCAATACTTCCTTAGCTGAGCTTACTACTGTAGCATCTGCATATTTAGCAGTTGAAAGTTTAGACTCCAAAGTAGCAATACTTGCTTCTAGGACAGCTTTATTTACTTTTTTAGCTTCCTCTGCTTTAACCTCTGGTTTAGCTTCCTCTACTTTAGTTTCTGGCTTAACGGCTTCCTTCTCTTTATTAGAATCCGCTTGATTTGCTGGGGCAGTAGCTGCTGCTACAGACGCTTCAGCACCTTGAACTTCCGTTGCTGATACCGCACCATTTCCAAGGAACATCAAACCAGCTGCAATTGCTACTGATGCTGCTCCAAAGCTATATTTCCGGATACCATAACGGATGTACTTTTCTACTCTAAAATCTTGTTGTTGCTTGCCTTTCATTTAGATCCACAACCTCCTTTTTTATTTTGATGTCGATTTACAAGTTATTGATATCGAAAACTCACAGGTAACCTCAGATGAAACAAAAGATGTTGGAAGTGAAGCTTGATATCATAAAATTGTCTACAACATACAACTTTATGATATCATATTTTCTAGTCTGTAGCAAATAAAATGACTTATTTTTTTATTCTAAATTTAAAATAAATATTTTCCAAAAATACAACAATTTTCAGACTCTTTGAGTTGTAAAATAAGATGCATCAAACTGTCATAGGCCACACACTATATTTTTTCATAATCGGTATATTAATTTATATTAACTATACATGTATATTTTGTTTTCTTTTATTACAAACTTTCTTCTAATAAAGAGTACAATTTACTTGTTTCATTAATTCACTCTCCAGCTCATTAGCTTTATTTTAAATCCCAGTCAATTAAAAGCTCTAGCTAGTTCATAACTCTAAAAATAGCTATCTCTATTTTAGATAGAATAAAGTAGATAGCAAGTAACCTTCTATAAAGAAGAACTTTCTGTCTACTTTATTCATCCTAACTGTGCTATACTTAATTTAGTACATTCTTTGAGATTGGAGCTAATATGAAAATCCATAAAACCATGAATCCTGTTGCCTATGAAAACACCTATTATTTAGAAGGCGAAAAACACCTCATCGTGGTCGACCCTGGTAGCCATTGGGAAGCCATTCGTCAGACAATAGAGAACATCAACAAACCGATCTGTGCTATTCTCTTGACCCACGCCCATTATGACCATATCATGAGTCTGGACCTGGTTCGCGAAACTTTTGGCAATCCTCCTGTCTATATCGCAGAGAGCGAAGCCAGCTGGCTCTATACTCCTGTCGATAATCTCTCTGGTCTCCCTCGTCACGATGATATGGCAGATGTGGTCGCAAAACCTGCAGAACACACCTTTAGCTTTCATGAAGAATATCAACTAGAGGAATTTCGTTTCACTGTCTTGCCAACACCAGGACACTCTATAGGTGGTGTTTCTATCGTCTTTCCTGATGCTCACCTAGTTTTGACAGGGGATGCCCTATTTCGTGAAACTATTGGGCGAACCGACCTTCCGACTGGTAGCATGGAGCAACTCCTTCATAGTATCCAGACCCAACTCTTCACCCTGTCAAACTATGATGTCTATCCAGGGCATGGTCCAGCTACTACTATTGCTCACGAAAAAACCTTCAATCCTTTTTTCTAGCTAGCAAAAAACCAAGGAATTTTTATCCTTGGTTTTTGTATACTGCTATTCAATTCTCCATTCTTTGATTTTAGAATCTAGTCTAGTATTGAATTTCATCGAATACTAGTTGACCGGCTGAAATTCTTTCCATTCAAATTTAGCTAAATCAACTTCATTAGAAGAAATCCCTAAGATTTGCTCTGGTTTTTGATCACTACCAATTTGAAATATTCCTTCTTTAATCTTCTGTACTCCGTCTTTATCAAAAGCATACAGACTTAAGTTCATTTCTGGTCGTGTTGACTGCCAGTCTGCATATCTGACTTGACCGTTTTCATAAATAGCTAAACTGGAACGAAAACCACCTGCAGAAGCTACATAAGCTGTATGAAGCAACTTGGGTTGTTTATTCTCCAAATAGTAAATGGCCCCTATATATTTTTTATCTCCAATAATCAATTCATCCTGACCATCCTTATTTAAATCAGCAAACACATAATGAAGACTAGCTGGTTTATCGTAGGTGCTTAGTGTAAAGATATAGCCATACTCTTCAGAAAAAATCTTGTTCTGTTTCAACTTTTCATACAAGGATTCTCGGTCGCCACTACTTAAAAGTGCCTGATAGTGATTGTACCGCTCTATTACTTCCTTGTACAAATCTTTTCCTGTTTCGCTTTTCGTTTCCATTGTTGTTGACGGCGTTGCCATTGAAGAACTTGTACTAGTTTGGCTCTCTGACTTCGTAGAGCTTTCCTTCTGTTCCTCTTTGGTAGAAGATGATTGTGTTGCCGAAGGTTCTATTTTTTCATCTTTTTTGTTTGCACCACAAGATGCTAAAACAAAAATAGTAAGAATAACTGAAAATATCATTAAAAATTTCTTCATATTAACCTCTCTAACCCATCCTATATAGATTTACGGATCTTAGTATTAGATTCGATTCATTACCAAATAATCACGCGGTCTTCTGGTGAACGCCACATACCATCTCCTTCTTTGACATCATAGGTTGTAAAGAAATCATCGAAGTTTGGTACTTGCACATTGACACGGAGTTTGGCTGGTGCGTGCACATCGACACTAGCCAAAAGTTTCATAAATTCTGGACGACCTTTCATGCGCCAAATGCGACCGAAGTTGTAGAAAAATTCTTCTGCTGAGAAGTCTGGTTCTCTCTTGGCTGCTTCAAGCGCTGCAGCGATTCCTCCCAAGTCAGCCACGTTTTCTGATACAGTCAATTTACCGTTGATGGTTGCCCCATAAGAATCTTGTCCATCAAATTGGTCAATAACTTTTTGTGTTTTCTCCTTGAAGGCAGCATAGTCGCTCTCTGTCCACCAGTCCTTGAGGCTACCATTTTCATCAAAGGAAGCTCCGTTAGTATCAAAGGCGTGGGAAATTTCATGGGCAATAACTGCTCCAATACCACCGTAGTTAGCAGAAGATGACTGATGCAAGTCATAGAAAGGTGCTTGTAAAATAGCCGCCGGGAAGACAATCAGGTTCTTCTGTGGATTGTAGTAGGCATTGACCATATGAGCAGGCATGCCCCACTCCTTGTAGTCTACAGGCTGATTCCACTTACTCCAACTGTGTTTGATTTCCACACGCGCAAAGGCCAGAGCATTGTCAAAAAGACTAGCAGTCTCATCCACTACCTTGTCCTTATAGCGTTCTGGCATTTCTTCTGGGTAACCGATATAAGGCTTGATGACATTGAGTTTGACGATGGCCTTGTCACGAGTTTCAGGAGTTAGCCAGTCATTTTTAGCCAAGCGTTCCTTATAGACATCAATCATGGTTGCCACTTTTTTCTCCACATCTGCCTTGGCCTCTGGAGAGAATTTTTCATGGGCATACCAGAGACCCAAGGCTTGTTTGAAAGGACCTTGTGCTAGCTGGTAGGCTGCCTTGACCTTGTCTTTAGCTTCTGGAACTCCTGAAAGCGCACGGCTATAGGCACCTGATAAGACACGAATTTCTTCTGTTAAATAGCTGGTTGAGAGATTGACAACACTTAAAATTAAGGTTGCCTTGAGGAGAGGCCAAGCCTCTTCACTATAGAATTGGTCTGCTGCTTGCCAGAAACGTTCCTCGTCTACGATAACCTTGTCTGGTACTTGTCCAAGAACGGCTTGGAAGAAGTCATCCAAAGGTAGGGCAGGCGCAAATTTCTTGAAATCTTCGTAAGCATATGGATGGTAGAGTTTAGCATACTCTGAACTTTCCTCATTAGAGAGCACCACCGCTGCAACTCGGCGATCCAATTCAAGTCTTTTCTCTAGCAAGTCTTCAATTTCTTCATCAGAGAAATCATAAGCCTTGAGAAGATTTGCGCTGCTTTCTTTCCAAAGAGTCAAGAGCTCTTCGCGCTGAGGATGGTCTTCTGCATAGTAGGTCGTATCTGGCAGGATCGTGCTTGGAGCACCGGCCCATAGAACATTGATTCTTGCATCCATAAAGTCTGGCGATACACCAAAAGGAAGGAAGTTTGGTTTTCCTGCAAGTTCAAACTCTGCTAGTCTAGCTGTAAAATCCGCAAAAGTCTCCAACTCTTGGAATTCTTTAAGGAGTGGTAAGACAGGTGTGATACCGTCAGCTTCTCTCTTATCAAAATCACGAACTAGGCGGTGGTATTTGACAAAGTTTGCCAAGATAGGATCCTCAGGCACCTCTTCTCCTGCCAACCACTTGTCTGTTGTCGCCAACATCAAGTCTTCAATTTCCTGGTCTAAATCAACAAAACCTCCTGTTTGAGACTTATCTGCTGGGATTTCAGCTGTCTTCTGCCATTCTCCATTGATGGCATCATAAAAATCATCTTGATAACGTGTCATCTTGTTCTCGCTTTCATTTTTTAAGTTATTGCTAGCTTAACAAAAATTGCTTGGGAATGCAATTAAAAATGGACTTTCCTTTTCCATCATTTTTCAGTTATTATTTTAAATTTTTCAAAAATTAACTTGACTTAATTTTTTTTTTAAGGTATATTAAGAGGCAGGAGGAATACAACTGTATGATACGTATCGAAAACCTCAGTGTCTCCTACAAAGAAACATTGGCACTTAAGGATATTTCACTAGTGCTCCAAGGACCAACAATTACCGGTATCATTGGTCCAAACGGTGCTGGAAAATCAACATTATTAAAAGGTATGCTGGGAATTATCCCACATCAAGGTCAGGCATTTCTCGATGACAAGGAAGTTAAAAAATCCTTACATCGAATCGCCTATGTCGAACAAAAAATCAATATCGACTACAACTTTCCCATCAAGGTCAAGGAATGCGTCTCGCTAGGACTCTTTCCCTCTATCCCTCTCTTTCGAAGTTTAAATGCTAAACATTGGAAGAAAGTGCAAGAGGCCCTTGAAATTGTCGGTCTAGCTGACTACGCTGAACGTCAAATCAGTCAACTGTCTGGAGGTCAATTCCAGCGGGTCTTGATTGCCAGATGTCTGGTTCAGGAAGCCGACTATATCCTCTTGGATGAACCCTTTGTTGGGATTGACTCCGTTAGTGAGGAAATCATCATGAATACGCTGAGAGATCTAAAAAAAGCTAGGAAGACGGTTCTCATCGTCCACCACGACCTCAGCAAGGTTCCCCACTACTTCGATCAAGTCTTGCTTGTCAATCGAGAAGTGATTGCCTTTGGTCCAACCAAAGAAACCTTTACCGAAGCCAATCTCAAAGAAGCTTACGGTAATCGACTCTTTTTCAATGGAGGTGACCTATGATTGCAGAATTTATCGATGGATTGCAAAAATTCCATTTCTTACAAAATGCCTTGATAACAGCTATTGTCATCGGGGTCGTAGCTGGAGCTGTGGGATGTTTCATCATCCTACGCGGGATGTCACTCATGGGAGATGCCATTTCACATGCTGTCTTGCCAGGTGTAGCCCTCTCCTTTATCTTGGGCCTTGACTTCTTTATCGGAGCCATTGTCTTCGGACTACTAGCTGCTATCATCATTACCTACATCAAGGGGAACTCGATTATCAAAAGCGATACCGCCATCGGCATTACCTTTTCTTCTTTCTTAGCCCTCGGTATCATCTTGATTAGTGTCGCTAAAAGTTCAACTGACCTTTTCCATATTCTTTTTGGTAACATCCTGGCCGTCCAAGATACAGATATGTTTATTACGATGGGTGTAGGAGCAGCCATTCTCTTGTTAATCTGGATTTTCTTCAAGCAACTCTTGATCACTTCCTTTGATGAACTATTGGCTAAAGCCATGGGAATGCCTGTCAATTTCTATCACTACTTACTCATGGTACTCCTAACTCTTGTGTCTGTAACAGCCATGCAAAGTGTCGGAACTATCCTGATTGTAGCCATGCTGATTACCCCAGCGGCAACTGCTTATCTCTATGCTAATAGCCTGAAAAGCATGATTTTCCTTTCCTCAACCTTTGGAGCGACAGCTTCAGTTTTGGGGCTCTTTATCGGCTATAGCTTTAACGTTGCGGCAGGTTCTAGTATCGTGCTTACAGCCGCTAGTTTCTTTCTCATTAGCTTCTTTATCGCTCCAAAACAACGATATTTGAAACTGAAAAATAAACATTTGTTAAAATAAGGGGCAAAACCCCAATAAATTGGAGGATCTAATGAAAAAATTAGGTACATTACTCGTTCTCTTTCTTTCCGTCATTGCTCTTGTAGCATGTGCTAGCGGAAAAAAAGATGCAGCTTCTGGTCAAAAACTAAAAGTTGTTGCCACAAACTCAATCATCGCTGATATTACTAAAAATATTGCTGGTGACAAGATTGATCTTCACAGTATCGTTCCTGTTGGTCAAGACCCACACGAATACGAACCACTTCCTGAAGACGTTAAGAAAACATCTCAAGCTGATTTGATTTTCTACAACGGTATCAACCTTGAAACTGGTGGCAATGCTTGGTTTACAAAATTGGTAGAAAATGCCAAGAAAACTGAAAACAAAGACTACTTTGCAGTCAGCGAAGGCGTTGATGTTATCTACCTTGAAGGCCAAAACGAAAAAGGCAAAGAAGACCCACACGCTTGGCTTAACCTTGAAAACGGGATGATTTTTGCTAAAAACATCGCAAAACAATTGAGTGCTAAAGACCCTAGCAACAAGGAATTCTACGAAAAAAATCTCAAAGAATATACTGATAAGCTAGACAAACTTGACAAGGAAGCTAAGGAGAAATTTAACAACATCCCTGCTGAGAAGAAATTGATCGTAACCAGCGAAGGATGCTTCAAATACTTCTCTAAAGCCTACGGTGTCCCAAGTGCATACATCTGGGAAATCAATACTGAAGAAGAAGGAACACCTGACCAAATCAAGACCTTGGTTGAAAAACTTCGCCAAACAAAAACTCCTTCACTCTTTGTAGAATCAAGTGTGGATGACCGTCCAATGAAGACTGTTTCACAAGACACAAACATCCCAATCTACGCACAAATCTTTACTGACTCTATCGCAGAACAAGGTAAAGAAGGCGACAGCTACTACAACATGATGAAATACAACCTTGACAAGATTGCTGAAGGATTGGCAAAATAAGCCTCTGAAAAACGTCATTCTCTCATGAGCTGGCGTTTTTTCTATGCCCATATTTCCGGTCAAATCATTGGAAAATTTCGACTGTTTCAGCTAAAATGGAAGAAAAAAGATTGGAGTATCTTATGGTAACTTTTCTCGGAAATCCTGTGAGCTTTACAGGTAAGCAACTACAAGTCGGCGACAAGGCACTTGATTTTTCACTCACTACAACAGACCTTTCTAAAAAATCTCTGGCTGATTTTGATGGCAAGAAAAAAGTCTTGAGTGTCGTGCCTTCTATCGATACAGGCATTTGCTCAACTCAAACGCGTCGTTTTAATGAAGAACTGGCTGGACTGGATAATACGGTTGTCTTGACTGTTTCAATGGACCTCCCTTTTGCTCAAAAACGTTGGTGTGGTGCTGAAGGTATTGAAAATGCCATCATGCTCTCAGACTATTTCGACCATTCCTTTGGACGTGATTATGCCCTCTTAATCAATGAGTGGCACCTATTGGCACGCGCAGTTTTTGTCCTCGATACTGACAATAATATTCGCTACGTTGAATACGTGGACAATATCAACTCTGAACCAAACTACGAAGCCGCAATTGCAGCTGCTAAAGAACTAAATTAGAAGCCATTGTGGCAGATAGCTAGAGAAATCTAGCTTTTTTTGATATACTAGATAAAGATATTAGACAAGAGGAAACGAATGACCCCGAATAAAGAAGATTATCTAAAGTGTATTTATGAAATTGGCATAGATTTGCATAAGATTACCAACAAGGAAATTGCGGCTCGTATGCAAGTCTCTCCCCCTGCCGTAACTGAAATGATTAAACGGATGAAGAGCGAAAACCTCATCCTCAAGGACAAGGAATGCGGCTATCTACTGACTGACATCGGCCTCAAACTGGTCTCTGAGCTCTATCGTAAGCACCGTTTGATTGAAGTTTTTCTAGTCCATCATTTAGACTATACGAGTGACCAGATTCACGAGGAAGCTGAAGTCTTGGAACACACTGTCTCTGATTTATTCGTGGAGAGACTAGAAAAATTACTTGGATTCCCCAAGACCTGCCCTCACGGAGGAACTATTCCTGCCAAGGGAGAACTCTTACTTGAAATCAATAACCTGCCACTAGCTGACATCAAGGAAGCTGGCGCCTACCGCCTGACTCGTGTGCACGATAGTTTTGACATTCTCAATTATTTGGATAAGCACTCACTTCACATCGGTGACTGTCTCCAAGTCCAGCAGTTTGATGGCTTCAGCAATACCTTCACTATACTCAGTAAAAACGAGGATTTACAAGTAAGTATGGACATTGCCAAACAACTCTATGTCGAAAAAATCAACTAATTTCTCAAGTACCCCAACCACCCCTGAAAATTTTATTTTCAGGGTTTTATTTCTATCATTTGATTTTACTTTCATTTAGTTGTATAATATTTGTTAAAAAAAAGAAAGATATCTTAATATATGAAAAAATCACTAAAAATTTTTGCGACATCCAAATGGTTTGACCTCTTCGGGGTTGCTTTGGTCGTTGGGATTGCGATTGCATCTGGTTACCTCAACTCCCGCCTCGATAAATTTGTAGACTGGGGACCATGGACTGCCCTTGTACCCTTTGGATTGATTTCCGTAACCAACGTTGGGATTTCCATGTTGTCCACTCGTTTCACGGGAAAATTAAGCAAATGGGGAAATTACTTTGGTATTGTTAATACCATTTTGTCCGGTGCTATTGATTATATCCTTGGAAATAAGGCAGCCATCATTACCTATCCCGTCACCTTCCTCATTTATACCTTTGCTATTAAGAAATGGGAAGCTTCGCAAGAAGGCAGACCCAACCAAATGAGCCAAAAACAGCTAAAATTGGCGGCCATCATCATTTCCATCATCGCCTTCCTCTTTGCCTTTGTGACCAACTATATCGGTTATGGAGGCAAGATGAATCTCCTTGCCTACGTGACAACTATTGCCTTTGCACTGTCTCTCATTGCCAATGCTTTTAACGCATTGAAACTAACAACTCAGTGGGGCTTTTGGTTGATTTACAATTTTGTGCAGCTTACAAAGGCTGGTATTCAAGGAAACTTTGCCAATATCGGAAAATACATCTTCTATATCCTCAATGCAATCGGAGCTTTATTTGTCTGGAATGATGAAGAAGTAAGATAATAGAAGAAAACTTAAATAAAAAAACAAGTCGACTTAAGAGAATCTCCCTTCTGCTATTTTTATCATTTTACTTGTAACTCCCATTCTTTTGGAGTAGAATGAAGCTAGATAAAAGAGGGAGGTCATCTTATGAAAAATCTCTTTAGAATCCATTTTATAGCAATTGCAGTCATCGATTTGCTACTATTTGCATTTTTTAGCACTAGACCCGAGACAGCTTTCGACCGGCTCTTGCTCACTGGTTTTATTTTTATCCTTGCTCAGGGACTCCTGCTATTTCGCTTGCTTGTCCAACTCAAACATCAATTCACTGAGATTTATCCTCAAATCAATAAAAAGATTCGCTTCTACTATTTAGGAGTTCTCTCCATTGATTTTCTATTTTTTGTCCTCTTAGCCTTCATTAGTTCTCAGCGTTTTTACTCTCTTATGCCAATCATCACTGCTTGTCATTCTACTTTATATTATATGACGGCTGACTACCTAAGAGAACACTATCCAGATTTTTACGATAAACACATCTCTTTATGGGAGTGTCTCTAAGGAAAAGGAGGTTTTAGCATGAAAAAAATCATCTTCATCAAAAGCATTCAACTCCTTGTCATTGATGGAATCATGCTGGCATTTTTGACATTTAAAGAGGGGCTTACTTGGGATTGGATTTTGATTTATAGCGGTTGGCTCATTTTCTTTCATCCTGTGCTATTGACCTATCTTTCTAACCAACTTTGTGACCACTTTAGTCACCTCTATTCCCAGATTAGACCGAGATTCTGGCGTTTTGCCTTACAAAGCCTCTTATGGGATATCTTGATGATTCTCTCCTTGCTGTTTTTAAGGGGTATCCCACTTTTCCTTCAGGGAACTCTCCTCGTCCTAGGACATCTCGTCCCTTCCTATCGCATAAGCCAAAGCCTGAAAAGAGATTTCCCCAAGGCCTATCAAGAACCGATTTCATTTTGGAGTATTTTGTAATAGATAAGAAAAACCAAGCCGACTGGGCTTGGTTTTTCTTATCTATTTTTAGTATCAAGGATAATGGTAACTGGACCGTCATTGACCAGTTCAACCTGCATATCCGCTCCAAAGATGCCTGTCTGAACGGGTACTTCTTGCGCTAATTTTTGATTGAATGCATCATAGAAGTCTGATGCCATATCAGGCTTAGCTGCACCTGTAAAGGCTGGACGATTGCCTTTCTTAGTATCCGCAAAGAGGGTAAACTGAGAAATAGAGAGGATTTCTCCTTCAATATCTTTGACAGACAGGTTCATCTTGCCTTCTGCGTCTGAAAAAATACGCATGTTGACCAGTTTTCTCACAGCATAGTCCAAATCTTCCTCTTGGTCTTCTGGTCCAACACCAACCAGCAATAAGAGCCCCTGATTGATTTTTCCCTGAATCTGACCTTCGATACTAACTTGGGCTTTTGTAACCCGTTGGATAATGATTTTCATAATAGCCTTTCTAGTAAGAGCTCGGGCAATTAGCCGTTGGTCCGTTTGACAGAGTAAACTTCTGGTACACTCTTAATCTTGTCCACGACCGTGGTCAATGTAGAGAGGTTGGCAATGCCGAAAGACACATGGATATTAGCAAACTTCATATCCTTGGTTGGTTGAGCATTGACCGTTGAAATATTCTTGGTTGTGTTTGAAAGAACTTGCAGTACATCATTCAACAGTCCTGTACGGTTGAGACCGTAAATATCGATATGGGCCATATACTCCTTACTTGAGCTAGAGTACTGGTCTTCCCACTCCACATCAAGGAGACGTTGCTCGTAGTTTTCTTGGGCACGCAGGTTCATACAATCCACACGGTGAATAGCTACACCACGACCCTTGGTAATATAACCAACAATATCGTCACCAGGAACAGGATTACAACACTTGGCAATCCGCACTAGGAGACCTGATGCACCTTCAATGACCACACCACCCTCATGCTTTACCTTGAGGGTTTCTTTATTTTCAACCTTGATCTCGCCACCTTTGACAAGTTCTTCTGCTTCAGCCTTGGCCTTGGCACGTTCTTCCTCACGGCGTTCCTTTTCAGTCAGACGGTTAAAGACGGTAATAGCACCGATTTCTCCAAAACCAATGGCCGCAAAAAGGGATTCTTCTGTCTTGTAGCTAGTCTTTTGCAAAACTTGGTCCATGTGACGCTTGTCCATGAATTTATTAGCTACATAGCCGTTTTCTTGGAACTGAGCCATCAGCATTTCACGGCCCTTGTTGACAGATAATTCCTTGTCTTGGTTTTTAAAGAACTGACGAATCTTGTTACGCGCCTTGCTGGTCTTGACCATATTGAGCCAGTCACGGCTTGGCCCAAAGGAGTTAGGATTGGTGACAATTTCAACCTGATCCCCTGTCTTGAGCTTAGTTGTAAGTGGAACCATACGACCGTTGACCTTGGCACCAGTTGCTTTTTCCCCAACTTTTGTATGGATTTCATAGGCAAAGTCAATCGGTCCTGAATCTTTTGGAAGGGAACGGACAGCTCCATCTGGGGTAAAGACGTAAATCTCCTCAGCCAAATAGTTTTCCTTAACAGAATCCACAAATTCCTTAGCATCATCAGCCTGATCTTGGAGCTCCATCATCTCCTTGATCCAGTTCATCCCAATAGCAGATTCCTTGCTGTTAACCTGCCCCTTAATGCCTTTCTTATAAGCCCAGTGAGCCGCAACCCCGTACTCAGCGACCTCGTGCATTTCCTTGGTCCGAATCTGGAATTCAATCGGCCCTTTTGGCCCATAGACAGTCGTATGGATAGACTGATAACCATTGGCCTTGCGGTTAGCGATATAGTCTTTAAAGCGACCAGGCATAGGTTTCCAAAGCTCATGCACGTAACCAAGCATGGCATAAACATCACTTTGGGTATCCAAAATACAACGAATGGCAATCAGGTCATAGATTTCCTCAAAACGTTTTCTCTTATCCTGCATTTTGCGGAAAATCGAGTAAATATGCTTAGGACGACCGTAAATCTTCCCTTTCAAGTGACGATCCGTCGTATATTCCTCTAATTTTGTAACTACCTCATCCACCAAGGCTTCACGCTCTCTGCGTTTTTCCTTCATCATATGGGTAATCTTGTAAAACTCCGTTGGGTTGAGATAACGGAAAGACAGGTCTTCTAATTCCCATTTGACGCTAGAAATCCCCAAACGGTGGGCAAGCGGCGCATAGATTTCCATAGTTTCTTTGGAAATACGCTCCTGCTTGTCTTTTCGAAGATGTTTCAGGGTCCGCATATTGTGTAAGCGGTCAGACAGTTTAACCAAGATAACGCGGATGTCCTCAGACATGGCCATGAGCATCTTGCGATGATTTTCAGCCAACTGCTCCTCGATTGATTTGTACTCGACCTTACCAAGCTTGGTAACCCCATCAACGATTATCCGCACGTCAGGGCCAAACTCTCTTTCCAAATCATCCAGAGTCGCATCTGTATCTTCCACCACGTCATGCAAGAAACCACAAGCTACTGTCACAGCATCCAGCTTGAGCTTAGCTAAAATACCTGCCACTTGGATAGGGTGAAAAATATAAGGCTCACCTGATTTGCGATATTGACCACTATGGCATTCCACCGCGTAGACCAAGGCCTTATGGACAAAATGGACATCCTCTTCCGTTAAATATTCTTTGGTTAAAGCGATAACTTCTTCGCCTGTTAAATTCACTTCTTTCGGCATCTCTACTCTCCAATTCTTCCTACCATTTTATCACTTTTTTAAGAATATGAAAACTAGAAAATTCCCTCTCAATCAATCCACATCTCAAAAACACTGCCAGATTTCTCTAGCAGTGTTTTGAAATTTCATTTGCTTAGTAAACTGTTCTTTCAGTTTCTACATCGAAGAAGTGTGCTTTGTTCAAGTCAAATCCAAGTTCAACTGTTGCACCTGTTTGCAAGTAGTCACGAGCATCAACTTTGGCAACAAATTCATCTTTACCAACTTGGCAGTAAAGGTGAGATTCTGAACCAAGCAATTCTGATACTGAGATAGTAGCTTTGACAACTGATTCTGGGAATGTTTCAAGGAAAGCAGGTTCTGCATTCACGTCTTCTGGACGGATACCGAAGATCAATTCTTTACCTTCGTAGCCTTTTTCACGAAGAACTTTCAATGCGCCTTCTGGAACTTTCAAACGGAAACCGTCAGAAACAATTTCGCTACTAACCAATTTCACATTGATGAAGTTCATAGCTGGGCTTCCGATGAATCCTGCAACGAATTTATTAACTGGGTTTTTGTAAACTTCTTGAGGAGTACCGATTTGTTCAACACGTCCGATAGTACCTGTACCAGCAGGATTCTTAGTTGCTGACATGATAACGATACGGTCTGCAAGTGTCATCGCTTCTGTTTGGTCATGAGTTACGTAGATAGTTGTAGCTCCGATACGACGGTGGATTTTAGCGATTTCAGCACGCATTGATACACGAAGTTTCGCATCCAAGTTTGACAAAGGTTCGTCCATCAAGAACACTTTTGCATCACGGACGATTGCACGACCCATGGCAACACGTTGACGTTGACCACCTGAAAGGTCAGCAGGTTTACGTTCCAAGAATTCTTTCAATCCAAGGATTTCAGCTGCTTCTTGAACACGTTTGTCGATGTCTTCTTTGCTGTATTTACGCAATTTCAAACCGAAAGCCATGTTGTCATAAACAGTCATGTGTGGGTAAAGAGCGTAGTTTTGGAATACCATGGCGATGTCACGGTCTTTTGGAGCGACGTCGTTGACAACCACGCCATCGATAGATGCAGTACCTTCTGTGATGTCTTCAAGACCAGCAATCATACGAAGAGTTGTTGATTTACCACATCCTGAAGGACCTACGAAAACGATAAATTCTTTGTCTTTAATGTCCAAGTTGAAGTCTTCAACTGAGTAGTGTTCGCTATTTGGATATTTTTTGTAAATATTTTTAAGATTCAATTCTACCATGAGGTGAACTCCTTTTGTCTTTTGATAGTTTTATTATAGATGAAAACGCTTTACTTTTCTATGGCAAGGTGACCAAAAAAATAAAAAAGTTCTGTGCAACTTGCACAAAACTTTATAAAATATCTGGTAAAATCAACTGATAACACAAGGTCAGGTCAGTCAATTCCTTCAACTGAAGCCCTGTCAATTCTTCCCATTTATCAATCTTGTATTGAAGAGAATTACGGTGCAGATAGAGTTGCTGGGCTGTTTTAGTGAGGACAGCACTATTTTCCCAAAGAGAGAGAATGATTTCCTGAATCTGATCTTGATCCAAAATAATCTGGTGTAGATATTCCTTGATTGCCTTCAAGTCCACGAGTCTTTCTCCCATACTCCAAAGATAGAGTTGCGAAAAGGTATGAACACCTTGGTGACCCTGACGCCACCAAGTCTTAAATAAATTCCGCTCTGCTTTAATCAAATCGGATAGGGCTTGGTGCACCGTCTGAGACCAAACCTGACCTAACATGATAGAGAGACGCAGTCCAAAGTCATACTCAACCGCTTCAATCGTATCACTTAAAATAGTTCGTACGGAGGTGTATTTATCTTGTTGAAGTACGAAAACATAATCCTGAGCCCCAACCTGAAGCACCGTCTGACAGTTAGGAAAAAGGGTCCTCATCATATCTAGCCAAGAGGATAGATTTTCCTGCTGAAAATAGGAAAGATGGCAATAAACCAGCTGAATCTTTTTAAAAGCTTGCGGTGCCTGCCCCTTCCCCTCAATCAGATAGGGATACCAAGGATTAAGCGAACTAGCTTGCTCCTGCTGGGTCAAAAGGGCAATCAACTGCTTTTCACGCTCACTGAGACCAGCTTCCTCCAGCAAAATCCACTGCTGAGAAACTAAAGGAAGAGTAAGATAGCCCTCTTTCTCAACAGGTTGGTCTAAAATCTGAGCCTCAGGAAACCAGTCTTGTAATTCCTTTGCAATCATATCCTAGCCCTCCACTTTTTGGATGCACCAAGAAATCAAGCTCTCAAGACGTTCCAGATTTTCAGTCATATGGAGATAACCCATGACTGCTTCAAAACCTGTGGACATGCGGTAAGTCACCACATCAGCATTTTTAGCCTTGGTATGGCTATTGGTATTGCGACCACGTTTGTAGATTTCCTCTTCTTTTTCCGTCAGGACTTGCTCCTCCAACATAAGAGAAATCAGGCGAGCCTGAGCCTTAGCTGACACATACTTGGTCGCTTCTTGGTGGAGTTTATTGGGTTTGGTCATACCTTTAAGAATGAGGTGACGACGAATATACATAGAATACACCGCATCTCCTTCAAAGGCTAGCGCAATCCCGTTAATGAGATTGACATCAATCACGTGTCCACCTCACTCCATCTTTGGTGTCAAGGAGCTTAATCCCTTGAGCAGCCAATTGGTCACGGATCTGGTCCGCTGTAGCAAAGTCACGATTGGCACGCGCTTCTTGGCGTTTTTGGATTAAGTCTTCAATCTCTGCATCCAAAACTTCCTCAATAAAGACAATTCCAAAGACCTCTAACATAGCCGCAAGAGCTTCCTTAACACTTGCATCATAGTTTCCAGAATTGATCCACTTGGCCATTTCAAAGACTACTGTGATACCGTTGGCAGCGTTGAAATCCTCATCCATAGCTGCTATAAACTTGTCTTTAAAGGCTTGTAACTCTTGGGCGTCCACATTTCCTGTAAATGGTTGCTCATAAGTGTTCTTCAAATACTTGAGATTGGTCTCAGCGTCTCGCACTGCCTTTTCCGTAAAGTTGATAGGCTTGCGGTAATGCTGAGTCGCAAAGAAGAAACGAAGCACTTGCCCATCAAGAGTTTTAAGGGCATCGTGCACTGTGATAAAGTTACCCAAGGATTTGGACATCTTGACATTATCAATATTGACAAAGCCATTATGCATCCAATAGTTGGCAAAGGTCTTGCCAGTTTTGGCTTCTGACTGGGCAATTTCATTGGTATGATGAGGAAACTCTAGGTCGGCTCCACCACCGTGAATATCAATGGTGTCGCCCAAAATCTCTGTCGACATGACTGAACACTCGATGTGCCAGCCCGGACGACCAGGTCCCCAAGGACTGTCCCAAGAAATCTCGCCTGATTTGGCAGCTTTCCAGAGGGCAAAGTCTACAGGATTTTCCTTACGTGCCGTTTCTTCATCGGTACGACCTGAAGCACCTAGTTCCAAATCTTCCAAGGTTTTATTTGCTAATTTAGCATAGTTGTGGGATTTTTCCACACGGAAGTAAACATCTCCTTGGCTCTCATAGGCAAAACCTTTTTCAATCAAGTCTTCCACAAAACGGATGATGTCAATCATAAACTCCACTACACGCGGATGGCGAGTCGCAGGTTTGACGCCCAAGGCCGTCACATCCTCACGAAAGGCAACGATGTACTTGTCCGCAACCTCCTGTGGCGTAATGCCTTCTTCCTTGGCACGGTTGATAATCTTATCATCCACATCCGTAAAATTGGAAATATAGGCAACCTCATACCCACGGTACTCAAAATATCGACGAATGGTATCAAAAGCTACCGTCGAACGGGCATTCCCCACGTGGATATAGTTATACACGGTTGGCCCACAAACATACATCTTGACTTTGCCGTCCTCAATCGGGACAAACTCTCGCAAATCACGAGACATGGTATCGTAAATTTTAATCATGCGGTCCACTCCCTTCTCTATTTCTGACTTTTTCGGCTGAAAACCAGCTCTGCAAAAGGACCAAATTGTCTGAGGCTATCCAGTTGGTAAAAGCGCTGCCCTTCCTCTTGGGTAAAGAAGGGAACCCCCTTTCCTAGGATAAGGGGCGCTATCTGAACAATGAGGTGGTCGAAAAGATCCGCATCCAAGAGCGGTCCTACTAAGGAATTACCACCAATCACAAAGACATTTTTGCCTTTGTCAATTTGGTGAACAAAGTCCACCACATCCCCAGCTACTGGCTGGTAATTGCTGACAGGCAGGTTTCTATCATGCGTAAAGACATAGTTTTCCGTAGCTTGATAAAAACTTTCTACATCTTGCAAATCTTGGATTTCCTCAAAGGTCCGCTTGCCCATGATGGTGATATCCATTTGCCTGTAAAAGTCATCATAGCCTGTATCCTCTACAGAACCAAGCTGATGCAGCCAGTCTATCCTGTGCTGGCTGTCTGCCAAGTAGCCATCCATGGTGATACAGCCGTAAAAATATACTGCCATTCTTGTAGTTTCCTTTCTAGTTCTACTTCGCCTTCACTTAGCGGGATAGCTCCAGATGATTAGACCTAAGCTAATCAAAGTATTCAGCAAAATCCTTGCTGGACAAGAAAAATAAGCCAGACAACAGCAATTCCAATCTGCAACAGAACGGTTCATTCTTAAACATTCAAGCGCCTCTCCTGTCTACTTACGGCTCAAGGTGTCTTAGATTTTAATCATAAAGTAATAGTCAAGAAAACTAAAATCCGAGAACAGTTAGTTTCATCACTAAGAGTTCAATTGAATTTCAGTCCGAATGTCTCTACACTTCGGAATCCCTTGCTCCTTTCTCATTCAGATAAACCACCTGAGTCTGTTTGACAAAGCCAATTTTTTCATACAAGCGTTTGGCACCTACATTGCTATCTTCCACTGCAATCTGAAATTCCTTATCATTTTGCTCAATTAGTTGGTTGACAAGGGATTTTGCTAAGTAGCTTCCATAGCCTTTTCCACGTTCAGGTTCAGATATTGCTAAACCGTAGAAGTAATTCGTATCGCTCGATAAATCAACCGTGCAAGTTCCAATAACCTGATCGTCTTTTAACAAAATATATAGGCGACTTTCTGGATCTTTCAGAGCTTCAGCGACATATCTATCCACAACTTCTCTAGATTCATGTTCCTCTGAAAATGCCTGAAATTTCAACTGACTAATTTGCTCCTGATACGAACTATCTGCTAACAAAACTTCAAGATTGGAAACAGTTGCTAACGGATAAGGTTTTCTATCCTTACCTAACCAAGTTTCTGTCTCTTCATCCTCGACCAATCCCCAGTTGCTAATAAAATCAGGATGGCGGTCTAGAAAAACACGCTCTGTCTGAAAAGTAACTGAACGAATAGGGAAAGAAGCCGTTTCTTTCTCAAAACTAGCAAACAATGCACGCGCAATCCCCTGACGGCGATGAGCTGGATGAACCAGTATCGTCACTTCCACATCTTGATCATCTGCATAGACAGTTAATAAACCAACAAGTTCGCCTTTTTCATAATAAAGGAAAAAGGCGGGCATGTTTGGGTCAAAATTAAGCATGTTAGAGAGATAGGGATCACGATAGGTACCGTCATAGTTTTGGCAACAGTTAATTAGTTTTTTCGCCTCAGATAGCTCCTCTTGGCTTAACTTGTTTCTTGCTTGAATCATATCGGTATCCTCTACAACCCCGACGATCTGTGACTGGCTTCTTTAGCCTGCTCGAGTTTATTGACGTAGTACTCTCGTTTTTCTTCGACTTCGTGGATCGTCGGTTCATCCTTCTGTCCATGAACTCGGACAATCTTGGCCGGAATACCGACAACCGTCACATCACTAGGTACATCTGCTACGACAACTGCTGCAGCACCGACCTTAGCATTTTCGCCAATTTCCACTGGTCCGATAACTTGGGCATGAGCCGAAATGAGAGCTCCCTTTCGAACGGTCGGATGGCGTTTGCCACAGTCTTTTCCTGTTCCCCCAAGAGTCACTCCGTGATAAAGAAGAACACCTCTTTCAACGATCGCTGTTTCCCCAATCACCAAGCCAGAACCATGGTCGATAAAGACACCTGAATCAATCTGGGCACCTGGATGAATCTCAATCTGAGTCCAAAAGCGCCAAAACTGACTGTGCATACGAGCCAAGAGTTTGAAGCCATGCTTCCAGAGAAAATGCGAAAGACGGTGGGCCGCCAAGGCCTTGACACCTGGATAAGTCAGCAAAACCTCCAAAGTGGTGCGGGCCGCTGGATCATTTTCTTTTACAATATCAATGGTTTCGCGCCACCATCCCATACATTTCTCCTTTTCTTATTCTGAATCTTTTGGTGTTTCTGTAAATTCTTTCTTAGGTTTGTGGTCCTTGTGATGACGTGGGCGGTGAGGTCTCTCAGACTTTTCGCCTTTTTCATCACGTTCAGGTTTTGGAGGACGAGGAAGAAGGGCTTTCATAGAAGCATCCACACGTCCTTTTTCATCAATTTTGATAATCTTAACATCAACTTCATCACCGATTGCTACTAAGTCTTCGACATTATTGGTACGCGTCCAAGCCATCTCCGAGATATGAACAAGGGCATCTGTCTTATCAAAGAGGTTAACAAAGGCACCAAATTTCTCGATACGAACGACTTTAGCACGGTAAACTTCGTCCACTTTGGCTTCACGGACCAAACCAGCAATAATCTCTTTAGCACGATTAATGGCATCTTGATCGCTAGAGTAGATAGACACATTTCCTTCTTCATCAATATCAATCTTAACGCCTGTTTCAGCGATAATCTTGTCGATGGTTTCTCCACCCTTACCGATGACAATCTTAATCTTGTCCACATCAATCTTGATGGTATCAATTTTCGGAGCAGTTGGAGCCAATTCTGGACGAACTTCTGGAATGGTTGCTTCAATCACATCAAGGATTTCAAAACGCGCTTTCTTGGCTTGAGCAAGTGCTTCTGTCAAGATTTCTGCAGTAATCCCTTGAATTTTGATATCCATTTGTAGGGCTGTAATCCCGTCACGAGTTCCTGCAACCTTGAAGTCCATGTCTCCAAAGTGATCTTCCAAACCTTGGATATCTGTCAAGACTGTATAGTTGTTTCCATCCGAGATAAGTCCCATGGCAATACCAGCTACTGGAGCCTTGATTGGCACACCACCAGCCATAAGGGCAAGAGTTCCCGCACAGATAGAAGCCTGAGATGAAGAACCATTTGATTCCAAAACTTCTGCTACCAGACGGATAGCGTATGGGAATTCTTCCAAGCTTGGCAAGACTTGAGCAAGGGCACGCTCACCGAGAGCACCGTGACCAATTTCACGACGACCTGGCGCACCGTAACGACCAGTTTCCCCTACAGAGTATTGTGGGAAGTTATAGTGGTGCATAAAGCGTTTCTTATACTCTGGATCCAAACCATCAATGATTTGAGTTTCACCCATCGGAGCCAAGGTCAAGACTGAAAGAGCCTGAGTTTGTCCACGAGTGAAGAGACCTGAACCGTGCACACGAGGAAGGAAGTCAACAACCGCATCCAAAGGACGGATTTCATCGACCTTACGACCATCAGGACGTACCTTATCTTCTGTGATCAAACGGCGCACTTCAGCATGTTCCATTTGTTCCAAAATTTCAGCCACATCACGCATGATACGGTCAAATTCTTCACGGTCCGCATATTTTTCTTCGTAAACGGCAGTAACTTGGTCCTTAACTGCTTGAGTTGCAGCTTCACGGGCCAATTTTTCTTCTACTTGAACCGCTTTTTGAAGGTCACTGTTGTAAGCTGCGATGATTTCAACTTGCAAGTCAGCGTCCACATGAAGCAATTCCACTTCTGCTTTTTCTTTCCCGACAGCAGCAACGATTTCTTCTTGGAAGGCAATCAATTCTTTGACCGCTTCGTGCCCTTTAAGGAGCGCTTCCAGCATGATTTCTTCTGACAATTCTTTGGCACCAGACTCTACCATGTTGATGGCGTGTTTGGTACCAGCTACTGTCAATTCAAGAAGCGAACGCTCTGCTTGTTCTTGACTTGGGTTGATGATGATTTGGCCATCTACATAGCCCACTTGTACCCCAGCGATTGGTCCGTCAAACGGAATATCTGAAATAGAAAGTGCCAGGGATGAACCAAACATAGCTGCCATTGGAGCAGATGCATTTTCATCGTAAGAAAGGACAGTGTTAATCACTTGCACTTCGTTACGGAAACCTTCCGCAAACATAGGACGGATTGGACGGTCAATCAAACGCGCTGTCAAAGTCGCATCTGTTGAAGGACGTCCTTCACGTTTCATAAAGCCACCAGGAAACTTCCCAGCTGCATACATTTTTTCTTCGTAGTTGACTTGGAGAGGGAAGAAATCCCCAGTTGCCATCTTCTTAGACATCACGGCCGCAGTCAAGACAGTTGACTCACCGTAACGCACGACAACAGAGCCATTTGCTTGCTTAGCAACCTGACCAGTCTCTACAATTAACTCACGACCCGCAAAAGTCGTTTGAAACACTTGTTTTGTCATTTTAATCCCCTTTGGATTGATGAAATTATACGCCTTGCCTACAAAAATCAAGATACTAAGCCGTCAAGCAACTCAAAGGAAAATAGGAAATCGAACGACGGAGCGACTGCTCCTAGGCAGATTTATCTTTTTCCAAAGAGTTGCAGGCGTGTTCAATTCTCAAGATACCAAGGACGTCAAAAGCAAAGTAAAAATAGGAAACTGACGAAGTCTTCGATGAAGACAAGACAGTTTATCTTTTTTACACAGCTTTTCGGCCGGGTTCAATTACTCAAGATACAAATCATTAGAAAGGTTTGATACTAAAGCATCTAAACCTTTCACGCTAATCGCTATCAGGCGATTAGCTAAATGCTTTACTAACTCTCTCGTCAAATAATATCGATTTGACTCGCTCGTGTCGCTCTTTCCTACCGTTAGTTATCAGAAAGATTTGATGCTAAAACATCTAAGACTTTTGGTTTAAATGCATTATTTTTTTAATACCCTCATCTTTGTATCAAGTACGTACAGAGTCTATTTTATCATATTTTTCTTAAAAAGTGCGGTCTTTACCATTAAAAAGGAACCATTCCCCTCAGCTGAGAAGAATGGTTTGCTTTTTATTATCCTAGAGACTGATGATTAAACAAGGCATGAGTTGCTTGGTGAATGTATTTCGCTGTTTCAGCATTGTTCATAGTGTAGAGGTGCACACCGGCAACATCCTGAGTTACCAAGTCCACGATTTGGTCCACTGCATAGGCAAGTCCTGCTGCTCTGAGCGACTCAGGGTCATGCTCATACTTGTCTAAGATGGCTTTAAATTTGCGTGGAAGATGGATATTCTCACAAGTCTTTAAGAGGCGGAGAGCCTGATTTCGATTCAGAATTGGCATAATCCCTGCATGAATGGGAACATCAATCCCAGCCAAGATGCACTTGTCTTGGAAATCGTAGAAGCGCTCATTGTCAAAGAAAAGCTGAGTTACAAGACTCGAACAACCTGCATCCACTTTCTTCTTAAGATTTTGAATATCTGAAATCTGATTTGGTGAATCTGGATGACCTTCTGGATAACAAGCACCAACAATATCAAAGTGGGGAGCTTGCTCCTTGATGAACTCAATCAAGTCAGTTGCGTAGCGGAAATCCTTTTGTGGTTCCACATCTGGAATAATATCCCCACGAAGAGCCAAGATTTTCTGCACCCCAACCTTGTCCAAGTCAGCAATGGTTTCAGCAACCTTGTCCTTAGTCAAATAGATGGCTGGCAAGTGAGCAATAGTCGGAATCGCCAAATCATTTTGGATAAAGTCAGCCAAACGGACCGTCGTTTCCTTGATATTAAATTTATTATTGCTGGCAGTTACACTGATAAAGTGGGGAGCCAACTCCTGCATATCTTGAAGAGCAGAAATAATGTTATCATTACCCACGGCTGGGTTGGGAGGGAACACTTCAAATGAGAGTGACGGTGTTTGGCGTGACATAGTCCTTATCCTTTTCTAGTTGATTTTTTCGTTAGCTGGATTCCTAGAATCCAAGTGAAACAGGCAGATTGACCAAACAGCGCTTCTTGAGAAATCTTTATCTTACAATTTCTCACGCGCAGCTTTAGCTGCTTCAACAAGGCGGATCAAGCTTTCTTTTGTTTCTGGAATACCACGTGTTTTCAAACCACAGTCAGGGTTGATCCAAACTTTCTTGCTTGGCACTTTAGCAAGGATGGCTTCGATTGTATTGTCGATTTCGCCTTCATTTGGCACACGAGGTGAGTGGATATCGTAAACCCCAGGTCCCACTTCTGTTTGGAAGTTTTTCGCTTTGAGTTCGTCCAAGATTTCAAGGTTTGAACGGCTTGCTTCAAAGGAAATAACGTCTGCATCCATGTTGTCGATAGCTGGGATGATATCTGTAAATTCTGAATAACACATGTGAGTGTGGATTTGTGTGTCTGGCGCTACTGTTGAGTGTACCAAACGGAAGGCAGGAATAGCCCAGTCAAGGTAGTCTTCGTACCAGTCGCTACGACGGAGTGGTAATTTTTCACGAAGAGCAGCCTCATCGATTTGGATAATTTTCACACCAGCAGCTTCAAGGTCAAGCACTTCATCCTTGATAGCAAGGGCGATTTGAAGAGTTGAATCCTTGATAGAGATGTCTTCACGTGGGAATGACCAGTTGAGGATGGTAACAGGTCCAGTCAACATACCTTTAACAGGTTTGTTTGTACGGCTTTGTGCATAGCTAGACCATTTAACAGTGATAGGGTTAAGACGAGTTACATCACCCCAGATGATTGGTGGTTTCACCCCACGCATACCGTATGATTGTACCCAACCATTTTTAGAGAAGAGGTAACCTGACAAGTTTTGACCGAAGTACTCAACCATGTCGTTACGCTCAAATTCACCGTGAACAAGGACATCAAAGTCGATATCTTCTTGCCATTTGATCCATTCATCGATCGTTTCAGCAAGGAAAGCATCGTACTCTTCTTGAGACAATTCACCTTTACGGTAAGCCAAACGTTTCGCACGAACTTCTTTTGTTTGAGGGAATGAACCGATAGTTGTTGTTGGAAGAGCTGGAAGTTTGAAAGCTTCTTCTTGGATAGCTTCACGTTCTGCAAAGGCTGGCAAACGAGTGTAGTCTGCGTCTGTCAAGCCAGCGATACGCGCACGAAGTTCAGCATTTTCACCCACACGTTCAGTCGCAAAGAGTTCTTTGTTAGCTGCAAGAGCTGCTTCATCTTGGCCATTGCGGATAGCATCCAAATCACGAATCTCATCCAATTTTTCAACTGCAAAGGCAAAGTGGTTCAAGATTGCTGGTTCAAATTCTTCATTAGCAGTTGTAAATGGCACATGAAGAAGTGAGCATGAGCTTGTCAAGACAATGTTTTCAGCTGGAATTTGCTCAAGAATAGCCAAGCTCTTTTCGTAGTTGTTACGCCAGATATTTTTACCATTGACAATACCTGCATAAAGAGTCTTGTCAGCTGGGAAGCCACCTTTAACCAATTCAAGAGTTTTCTTACCTTCAACGAAGTCAAGACCGATAGCATCTACTGGCAAGTTCACAAGGTCAGCGTAAACGTCACGAACGTCTCCGAAGTAAGTTTGAAGCAATACTTCAAGACCTTTTTTATCAGCCAAAAGTTTGTTGTAAAGGTTCAAGAAAAGAGCTTTTTCTTCAGCTGTCAAGTCTTTAACAAGAGCAGCTTCGTCTAGTTGAATGCGAGTCGCACCAAGTTCTGCCAATTTAGCAAAAACTTCTTGGTAAGCAGCTGCTAAGCTGTCTACGAAGTCTTCTGCTTTCACGCCTTCTTCAAAGTCTGACAATTGAAGGAAAGTGAATGGACCTACAAGAACAGGACGAGTGTTCAATCCAAGTTCTTTTGCTTCTTGGAACTCATCAAAAATCTTGTGACCTGCAAGTTTAACTTGAGTGTCTTTTTCAAACTTAGGAACGATGTAGTGGTAGTTGGTGTTAAACCATTTCTTCATTGGAAGGGCGCGAACATCCCCTTTTTCTCCTTGGTAACCACGACCCAAAGCGAAGTAGCGCTCAAGGTCAGACAAGTCCAAGTTTTGAACTGAAGCAGGTACCACGTTGAAAAGGAAAGCTGCGTCTAGGAAGTTGTCATAGTGAGAAAAGTCATTTGATGGAATTTCAGTGATGCCTTTTTCTTTGACAATGTTCCAGTGTTTAGCACGCAAGTCTTTTGCTGCTGCCAAGAGTTCTTCTTCTGAGATTTCTTTTCTAAAGTATTTTTCAGTTGTAAATTTTAATTCGCGGAATTCGCCCAAACGAGGGAAACCGATGATTGTAGTTGACATGATGTGTCCTCCAAAATTTGTTGTTGAAACTATCTTAACAGAAAAGAAATCATCTGTATAATTGTAAAAAATTAGGCTTTGATATAGTTTAAAACTATATCTCCATTTTATACAAAAGAAAAAGATCTGAGATAACTGCCTCAAATCCTTTGTGTAGCTTGTTTTATAGGCGTATTCCGGTTAGAATGCTCAAACGCGTTATTAGTAATTCTTATAAGTGACTATGGCTTGTTATTAGAAAAGACTATAAGTCAATCCCCTTCTCTCGAAGATTTGCCAGACACTCCTCATAGTAGGTAGCATCATGCTCACTATAGATAGGACTTTTCAGCTTTTCCTCTACTAAGTCTTGATAAGGAGGGCAGGTCTTACCTCGGTAGTTCTTGTCCAGCCACTCTGGACTGACCTTATAGCCTCGGTTAGCCATCTCCTTCATGATCAAGTCATGATAGGCATAGAGGCGATAGGGCGAGTGGGTAAAGACATAGTACACCGTTGCATGCTTTCTGCCCCAGCCATTGCCACGAAGAGCGCAGCATTCTCGATGCTGCCCCAAGAGTTGAGGACGTGGAAGTTGTGAAATCAAAGCCTCATGCCAAAGTCTCATGACAATCTCCTTTCAGTAAAGTCGAATGTTGCAAGTAGGTATTTGGATAGCAATCAAGCAAATCTCGAGTCTTAGTGATCAAGTCTTCCTTAGAAGCCTGACCAAAGCGGTAGCGATCCAGTAAGATCATATAGTCCTTGCGCTCGGCATCTGTCGCTTTCTTTTTGAAATAGCCCCAAATATGCTGAAAGGCATTGCAAACCTGACCCCTGTGTTCTGGAATCCGGCAGGCACGATCAATCATCTCCTGAACCTGACTCACCTCCACCTCTTCATTCTTCAAGTATTGGCGGATCTCATTGTAAATATTGCTGGAATGGCTCAACACGAGGTATTTGTTTCTCGCCCAGAGTTGTTGGCACTGGGATTTTTGGTTAGTTTGTTCCATGTTTCTCCTTGTTTTCTATCAGTTTCCAGGAAATATGGAAACAAAGTAACAGTTCTATGAAGTAGACTCTTAAAGTATGCTTTATTGCTTATTAATACTATTTTCTAGTATTTCAATCTCGTTTAAAATGGTATTCAAATGATTTTGATAATTTTCAATTGTCCGTTTATCTAGATAATCTTGAATTTTCTTTTGACTTAGTCTAGAACTCCAATAATCATGAGCCAATTTCAAATAGTAGCAATAGTCTTCTTTTTTTGTAATTGTACGTTTACCTGATTTTATTAATTTATTAACAAAATGCTTTTCAAGCCCATAAATATCTTCAAAGAATTCAATAGCACTATTATAGCTATCTAAAAATTTTTCTAAAATCAATCTATTCCCAATTCCCATCGTTAAAGAACCAGCATTAATGATGGGAGTTTTAAAGCCTTCATAATATTGATTAATAAAATAAGCAAAAGTATCAAATCTATCGTTCCCTAAAGATTTTTTTATGATATTTAAACCACCAGTTTTAGGCATGATACTGATGTTCATAGGCGAATAACGCATAACACCAAGAGAATTCTTTAACCCTTCCGAAACATTGGTCTCCTTTAAAATTGACTCATAAAGTTTAGTACCTTTATTAAAGACTGTAGAATCTATATTAAAAGACACATCTCCGTTAGCATAAATTTCTATCCCTTTATGAGAAAATAAAAAATTACTTTGATTTTTTTGACACAGGTTTTCTCCATAGTATTTGAGATAAAAATTCCAAGCTACTTCATCCACATCACTAGTAAAATCATGATGCGAGGTCAATGTTATTCCTACACTTGTTTGATTTTCTTTATTTTCATTTGACTTCATAAGCACACTTCCTTTGCTATATCCTTATTTCTCCATCACCCTTCAAACTCTTTCAAAAACTTTTTGAGTTCAGCATCGGCTTCTAGTGTGGTACCGTGTAGTTGACCGAGCATTTCGAGTAGGGAAGCTGTTTGGTTTTGGATTGCTTCATTTGTCGTGTTAATCTTGCTGACGATATCTGTCAGTGGTTCGACTTCTTCTTCCTCAAAGGTATCTACATAGCGAGGGATATTGAGATTGTAGTCATTTTCGACGATTTCTTCATAACTTGCCAGATGGCCAAACTTATCAATCTCCTCACGAGACTTGTAGGCTTCCAAAATCTTCTCGATATGAGCATCCGTCATGATATTCTGGTTTTTCCCCTTATCAAACTCCTTAGAAGCATCGATAAAGTAGACATCACGATTGGTGCGGTTCTTTTTGAGAATGATGACCGTGGTTGGAATGCTGGTATTAAAGAAGATATTGGCTAAGAGAATTTTATTTTATTGCTTTATTCAGAGCCTCCCTTAATTTTTCATCAACTGCATAAATATATAAACCATTTACACCACGTGTTAACAAAACATTCAGTTCATTTCTCAACAGTCTTTCACCATAATTTACTTTTTCACCATTTGCAAGTTTACGATTTTGAACAGCTCCCTTATTTTTACTTTCAGAAATATCATAAATAACTTTGCCGTTTCTATACTTCACAGAAGGTCCGATAATAACACCTACATAATTCAAGTCAAAACCCTGAACTGTGAACGTAGATCCTATTTCATTAATTGTCTGAGATTGTTCTATCCAGGATAATTTAGCTTCTTCCTTCGTTGGCTTTAATTGTTGATTCCAAGGTGCTTTCCAATCATCAATTTCTACAAACCATTTTGAATCTTCTATCTCCTCCACCTTCTTCTTCTCTTCAACATAAGGCCAATCATATGTTGCAACTAATCTAGAAATACCTAGTTTTTGATCTTTATTCTTTAACTTAATAGCTTTTTGTAGTTCCAAAGGAGAATCAAAAATTCTAATATCATATTGCTTATCTTTTGTTAATTTTTTGATTTCACAATCATCAATAATACTCCTAATCCAATTGACAGTTTCAGGATTTGCTTTTATTCTCATTTGATTACGTAATTCAATTAAATTTCCTTCCAGATTAGCCTCATGCTCCAATTCAAAAAATGTATTATCAGTCCATATTTGAGATTTATTCATAATCTGTTTATCATCATAAACCAAAACAACTACTTTCGACTGTGCTAATAAATCATTTAAATGATTTCCTCCAAGATATGCTTGATTTTTCGCGGTAAGCAGTAAATGACCTTCGTCAACTATAACCACTCCTGCTTTAATCTTTTCTTTTCTCAAAGCATTTAAAAATTGAGTAGGTTTCATCGCTACTTCCAAAGTAGAGCCACTATTCCAATTTAGTTTTCTTTCAATTTCTTTATATACACTTAATTGATTATTATGATTTACAACAAGATTAATGTAATTATTATCTTTAATAAATGAAATATCTTCAGAATTTAATAAATCATCTACCAACGAACTCATTAAAACTGTTTTCCCTGCTCCAGCTTCTCCTTTAACTAGGATAAGAGTCCCTTCTTGACCTTTACTAATAGAAGCAATTATTTTATTAATAATAGTATTTTTAGCTTCGATTTGTTCTTCAGTTAATTTATGAAAGGGAGATGCTTTAAAAATTGCTGAATTTCGAACAATACTCTCAATCGGAAATAAAGACTGATTCCTTTTTCTCAGTGAACGCCAAATTTTTGAAAAAATTGAATCTAATTCGTTGGATGTATAATATTCATTTTGAGGATTTTCTTTTCTATTTTGTACTCTTATAACATTACCAACACTTGAAAGATAAAGCATTAAACGATTTTCTATGTCCAGAGTTAAAGACTTATTAAAATGATTGTGACCAATTATAAACATCTTCGTTGTCGAAGATGTTGCAAAATCTCTCCAATCATCTCTGTTTTCTTTCTTTATATCATCTGTTAAGTGTTGACTAGTTCGCCGAATTATATTAGCTGTTTCTCCTACATATACACTAAATTGGTTATTCTTCTCATCGTTAACAATATAAACAACTGGATAATCAAATAAAAATTTTATATTATTTTTATTTTCACTAGATTTAAGTTGACTTTTAAGATTTACCAGTGAACTGCTTGAATACTCTATCTCTCTTACAATTGGACTTTTTATTTTAACCATTATTTCTCCAACTCAGTATATTTTTTATTATTCCCTTTACTTAGCTTTACAGGATATTTCCGATTATTATCAACTAATTTATCTTCAATAATCTTTTCTACATCTAACTGCAAATTATCTGCCAACATAAAGCTATAAATTAGAACATCAGCTAGTTCCTCTTTTATTCTTCCCAATGATTTGTTGGTGACCTCTTTGGACTCCTTCCATTGAAATAATTCCAAAAGTTCACTCGCTTCGATTGAAATTGAAATAGCTAAATCTTTTTCATTATGAAATTTTCTCCAATCACGATCATCTCGAAATTTATTAATTTTATCAATTGTTGATTTCATTTTAATTCTCCAATGTAAATCTACTAATATATAGTATAACATGAATCAGTTTTATAAATGTTATAAAAATAATAAAAAAAGAAGGATTTACTCCTTCTCTGTGAGCACTATTCAATTTCAATCACTTATTTAGTTAGAATTTCTATTAATTCCTCATCATTAAGTGATTTATTATCACTAAACCTAATTGCATTATCATAATAAGCTTCATAGTATTCAGGTGATAATAATGTCATATCTAAGATGTAGCTTTTATCTTTATCCTTTTGATAATTTGCTACTATCTCTGATTCTCGTAATTCTTTTTGAGATTTTGGTGTACCATTAGTCCTTTGGTACTTTTCCATCAACTGCAAGTGTTGAAAAATTACTGAAATATATCTAGAAGGATTTACTAGAAATCTTTTACTTACAACAGACTTCGGAACTAAGATAAGAAGTTCCTCTACACCATTTTCATTAGGAGCAAGGACATACTGGCTTTCAAAGGTAGCCCACTCATGACTCTCGGAATCCCAATAATCAAAACGTTGTACTTCATTACTGATTTTTAAACCGTGTAATCGAGCTTGTTCTAAAGAATATAAAATCAATTCTTTTTTTAATAAACTTACTAACAAATCAGACATCCTATCTTCTGAAAAACTCTTTACAAAAATCGGCATCGCTATAGGTGTGAGTAATTTTTCTTTGATTTTATCTACCGACTGATAGACATACCCAAAAAATTGATCAAGCATCTTCATTGAAACACCTGTCCCTTTGGAGTTACTCTCAGAATATCCAAAGTGGATAGCATTACATTCTTTAGAGTGTGAAAATAGTTGTAATGCATCTGATTTATTACCATTATCGTAAACTTTATAAACTGTTTTTACAAAATCATTAGCAATATCCCTAAACCGATCTGGTAAAAGCAATGGATCTACAAACAATCTCACATCCTTTGATGTATCTATATCAACAAAATCTAATCCTACTTGGATTGATTCTCTATTTAATAAGTTTGATATTCTTATAATATGTACCTCTTTTTTCTATATTTTGTAGAAAAAAGAAAATTATCAAAATGAGATTTACATTTCTTTTATTTAGTGTTAGAATAAAAGAGAATTTTTGAAATAGTGCTCATATCGCATTTTGAAATTCACCATCTCTAACTAGTCGTCAGCGCCCACTGACGTCTTTTTTCTACAATTCATATTATACCAAACAAAAACAAAAAAGCAATATTGTTTTCTATATATAGTGTTGATTTTTTCGAAAAATAGAATAAAACACAATATATAGTGCAATATTTTTAAAAAGACTATAAAAACTAATCTTTTTCTTATTAACTTTCAACATTTAGGTATTAAATAAACTATTGATTCTATCCAGAATTTAAACAACTTATTTATTAACTATTATTTATTTCTCTACAATTTTGTTAATATATAAATTATCCACGAATCCACAAAAATCCCCCTTAGAAATCCGCTTCTAAGGGGTTGTCTTTATCCTGCTACTTGGGCTGGTTCTGCTGGTTTGATCTTTTTATCTTTCTTGCTACTAGTGATGAGACGGCGCTTGCTATCTCGGATTCTATTGAGTTCCTTGAGGAGTTGGATCAGGTGTTCCTTTTCAGGGTAGGCTTCTGCACTGGCTGCGGTATATCGCATAAAGAGGTCGTAGCTGGTTGAAAGTTCGGTACGGAGTTGTCTGGTCTTGCCAACTTCCTTGGCAGACTTAGAAGCACGCGCCTTACTCTCCACTTGGTTATATTCCTCTTGAGCGTCCATTACTGCCGTCAGCATAGGAGTTAGTCCTAGGCTGGTAACTGCCTCATGATAGGGTGTCTCACTAAGCGTTTTGAGCAGGCTCTTAATCTCTGCCGTTTCCACATCATTGCTGTGCTTAGTGATGTCCTTATACTTAGCAAAGACTGGTTTCAGAGTCTCATGAGGTTCTTTGAGCTTGACATCCTTAATCTTAGCAAATCCTCTATGAAGGGTAAAGAGACCGACCAGGGCACTATCATGATTGCGATCGACTTCTGTCAGATTACTAGACTCTTTCGTCTCCACAGCCGCAAGTTGAGCTTGAAAATCATCTAGCTTGGTCTTGAAGGGTTCCAAATGTTTGGAATACATGCCCTCATCCTTGTTTTCCTTAGAAAAAGTAGCTAGACTCTGATGAGTATCCATCATTAGGCTTTCAAACTCACGGTTGGTAAAGTTGCTGTAACTAAGTGGGCGAATAGCGTATGTTTTTGTCATGATGATATCCTTTCTATGTTCCATTATGTAATCTTTTAAATTAATTCTAACAGTTACTTTAAAAAATTTTACCCCCATCCGCTCAACTGTCATTATTTCCATCTAAAACGTACTTTTCAGGACAAATCAGATATTTCCAAAATCAAAAATCCCTATCAGACTGGAGATACACTCCGTCCATCAGATAGATACCCTTACTATTTTTAGATTTTGACTTTTCTAACTTTAGAATACATATAAATTTTAGTAAAGACGACTATTCGAAAGCTAGAAGACCTCAAAACTTTCGCATATAAGCTATTCGAAACGTAGAATACTTGTGAATTTATGGAATGACTGTTATTCTAAGCTCAGATTACATGTAAACTTTAGGGATGAGACCTATTCTAAGTCTCGAAGGCCTATTCACTATCCATTCCTCATCAAAAAGACTCATTCCCCCTTTCTCCTCCAAAATATGGTATAGTAGAGTTATACTATCTATGAGGAGTTTACATGTCACAGGATAAACAAATGAAAGCTGTTTCTCCCCTTCTACAGCAAGTTATCAACATCTCATCGATTGTCGGTGGGGTTGGAAGTTTGATTTTCTGTATTTGGGCTTATCAGGCTGGGATTTTACAGTCTAAGGAAACCCTCTCTGCCTTTATCCAGCAGGCAGGTATCTGGGGGCCACCTCTCTTTATCTTTTTACAGATTTTACAAACGGTCGTCCCTATCATTCCTGGGGCCTTGACCTCTGTGGCTGGCGTCTTTATCTACGGGCACATCATCGGGACTATCTACAACTATATCGGCATCGTGATTGGCTGTGCTATTATCTTTTATCTGGTGCGCCTCTATGGGGCTGCCTTTGTCCAGTCTGTCGTCAGCAAGCGCACCTATGACAAGTATATCGGTTGGTTGGATAAAGGCAATCGTTTTGACCGTTTCTTTATCTTTATGATGATTTGGCCCATTAGTCCAGCTGACTTTCTCTGTATGCTAGCTGCCCTGACCAAGATGAGCTTCAAGCGCTATATGACCATCATCATTCTGACCAAACCCTTTACCCTCGTGGTTTATACCTACGGTCTGACCTATATTATTGACTTTTTCTGGCAAATGCTTTGACACATAAAAAATCCGTTTGGTTTCCCAAGCGGATTTTGTGCTTTATTTTGAAACTTCTTTTGCAAGGACAAAGTTCCCAAGTGTGGCAGAACCATTTCCTGCGACTGCTGGAGTCACGATATAGTCACGCACATCAGGTACTGGTAGGTAACCATTGAGAAGAGCTGTAAATTTCTCACGGACACGGTCCAGCATGTGTTGTTGAGCCATGACCCCTCCACCAAAGACAATCACGTCTGGGCGGAAAGTCACTGTCGCATTAACCGCAGCTTGAGCGATATAGTAGGCTTGAACATCCCAAACAGGGTTGTTGAGTTCAATATTTTCCCCACGAACACCTGTACGAGCTTCCAAACTTGGACCAGCTGCATAGCCTTCCAGACACCCCTTATGGAAAGGACAAACACCCTTAAACTCTTTTTCAATATCCATTGGGTGTCTAGCAACATAATAATGACCCATTTCAGGGTGACCCACACCACCGATAAACTCACCACGTTGGATGACACCTGCACCGATACCTGTACCGATTGTGTAGTAAACCAAGTTTTCGATACGGCCACCAGCATTGTTACGGGCAACCACTTCACCATAAGCAGAGCTGTTTACGTCTGTAGTGAAGTACATTGGCACGTTTAGGGCGCGACGAAGGGCACCAAGCAAGTCCACATTTGCCCAGTTTGGTTTTGGAGTCGTCGTGATAAAGCCATAAGTTTTTGAGTTTTTATCAATATCAATCGGACCAAATGAACCAACTGCAAGACCAGCAAGGTTATCGAATTTTGAGAAGAACTCGATGGTTTTATCGATTGTTTCGATTGGAGTTGTTGTTGGAAATTGTGTTTTTTCTACAACGTTAAAGTTTTCATCACCGACAGCACAGACAAATTTTGTACCGCCCGCTTCCAAGCTTCCATATAATTTTGTCATGATAAACCTCTTGTTTTTATTTTCTTTATTATAGCATATTTCGAAAGTCTAAATTTCTCTATTTTTTAGATTTTCCTCTGTAAATCTTACCATTCAAGCAAAAACGAACAAACATGTCATTTGTTCGTTTTCACATTAGAGAGGATTGATTAGATTTTCACTTCGATCACAGCATCCCCCTTCGCAACTGAACCTGTTGCGACTGGAGCTACTGAAGCGTAGTCAGCTGTATTTGTAACGATAACCATTGTTGTATCATCAAGTCCAGCTGCAGCGATTTTGTTTGAGTCAAATGTTCCAAGAACATCGCCAGCTTTAACCTTGTCACCTTGAGCAACTTTTGCTTCAAAACCTTCACCATCCATAGATACAGTATCAATACCAACGTGGATCAAAACTTCAGCACCATCAGTTGTTTTCAAACCAAAAGCGTGTCCTGTTGGAAAGGCAATTGAAACTTCAGCATCAGCTGGTGCATATACCACACCTTGGCTTGGTTTCACAGCGATACCTTGCCCCATAGCTCCACTTGAGAAGACTGGGTCATTGACATCAGCAAGAGCAACAACATCACCAACGATAGGAGTTACAAGTGTTTCATTTTGAAGAGCTGCTGGAATGTTACCAGTTGTTTCTTCTTGGACCAAACGTTCTGTCTCTACTTCAGTAGCAACTTCTTTTTCATCCTCATAACCAAACATATAAGTAAGAGCGAAACCAAGAACGAATGATACAGCTACCATAAGAAGGTATTGTGCAAGTTGTCCGTTACCGATGTAAAGCATTGTACCAGGGATGATGGTGATACCATTACCAGTACCTGCAAGTCCAAGGATAGAAGCCAATCCACCACCGATTGCACCAGCAATCAATGAAAGGAAGAATGGTTTACGGAAGCGCAAGTTCACCCCGAAAATAGCAGGCTCTGTAATACCTAGGAAGGCAGAAAGAGCAGCTGGGAAAGCAAGTGTTTTTAGTTTTGGATTTTTAGTTTTAACACCAACCGCAACAGTCGCAGCACCTTGAGCTGTCATAGCAGCTGTGATGATCGCGTTGAATGGGTTAGCATGGTCAGCAGCAAGCAATTGCACTTCAAGCAAGTTGAAGATGTGGTGCACACCTGATACGACGATCAATTGGTGAACCCCACCAATCAAGAAACCACCAAGACCAAATGGCAAGCTGAGGATCGCTTTTGTAGCGATAAGGATGTAGTTTTCAACGACGTGGAAGACTGGTCCGATGACAAAGAGTCCAAGGATAGACATAACCAAAAGTGTCACGAATGGCGTTACTAAGAGGTCAATCACATCTGGAACAACCTTGCGGACAGCTTTTTCAAATTTAGCTCCGACAACCCCGATGATGAAGGCTGGAAGAACGGAACCTTGCAAACCAACAACAGGGATGAAACCAAAGAAGTTCATAGCTGTTACTTCACCACCTGAAGCGACTGCCCAAGCGTTTGGAAGTGAGCCAGAAACAAGCATCATACCAAGAACGATACCAACGGCTGGATTTCCACCGAATACACGGAAGGTTGACCACACAACCAAACCTGGCAAGATGATAAAGGCTGTATCTGTCAAGATTTGAGTGTAAGTTGTCACATCAGCTGGAAGTGTCATTCCAAGAGCAGTCAAGAGACCACGCACACCCATAAAGAGACCTGTCGCTACGATAACTGGGATGATTGGAACGAAAACGTCACCGAAAGTACGGATAGCACGTTGGAACCAGTTCCCTTGTTTAGCTGCTTCTGCTTTCATGTCATCTTTAGATGATGTTGGCAAACCAAGTGCAACAACTTCATCGTACATTTTGTTAACTGTACCTGTACCAAAGATGATTTGGTATTGACCTGAGTTAAAGAAAGCACCTTGAACTTTTTCCAAGTTCTCAATCACTTCTTTATTGATTTTTCCTTCATCTTTGACCATGACACGAAGACGAGTCGCACAGTGGGCAACACTGTTGACATTTTCACGTCCGCCCAAGGCATCGATGACTTTTTTTGCAATTTCCTGATTGTTCATTTGCAAAAATCTCCTTATATAAAATTTTGTTCTTGTTTGAAAGCGATTTTATTCGCCCTTACGACTATTATTTTATCATGTTTTAGAAATATGTCAAGCGTTTTGCAGAAAAATATTCTATCCACTTAGTGGACACGCTTTAGATTGATTGTTTTTGACTATTTTATCAGGTATTCCTTGAAAAAATAAGTTTGAAACCTTGGTTAAAAAGGCTTTTATTTCATTATCTTTCATATTTTCTTGAAAAGTTGATTGATTTTCTGATTTTGTTTTGTGATAAACGTTTGACAGTTTTTTCTCTTTTTTAACATAAAAGACTTGCTTTTTTAACCGAAAACGGTTACTATTAAAAGTGATAAGATTTTTGGAGGAATGAATGAATGGAATGGACAACTGAGCGTCGTTACAGACTTTATCAAGATTGGACGCAAGAAGAAATTCAACATATAAAAGTAAATATGGCACAATCTCCATGGCATACTCATTACCATGTTGAGTCAAAAACAGGACTTCTCAATGACCCAAATGGCTTTTCTTACTTTGATGGGAAGTGGATTGTCTTTTATCAGAACTTTCCTTTTGGTGCAGCCCACGGTTTGAAATCTTGGGTTCAATTGGAAAGCGATGATTTGGTTCACTTCACAGAAACCGGAGTCAAAGTTTTGCCTGATACTCCATTAGATAGTCACGGTGCCTATTCTGGTTCTGCCATGCAATTTGGCGATAACTTGTTCCTATTTTATACAGGAAATGTTCGTGATGAAAACTGGATCCGTCACCCTTACCAGATTGGAGCTTTGATGGATAAGGATGGCAAGATTACAAAGATTGATAAGATCTTGATCGACCAGCCGGCAGACTCTACTGACCACTTCCGTGATCCGCAAATTTTTAACTTCAAGGGCCAATACTATGCTATCGTCGGTGGACAGGACTTGGAGAAAAAAGGCTTCGTCCGTCTCTACAAGGCTGTAGACAACGACTATACAAACTGGCAAGCCGTTGGCAACCTTGACTTTGCTAACGACTGTACTGCCTACATGATGGAATGTCCAAATCTGGTCTTTGTAGGGGAGCAACCTGTCCTTCTCTACTGCCCACAAGGATTGGATAAGAAAGTTCTAGACTACGACAATATCTATCCAAATATGTATAAGATTGGGACTTCCTTTGACCCTGAAAATGCTAAAATGGTAGATGTATCTCAACTTCAAAACATGGACTATGGTTTCGAAGCCTATGCAACTCAAGCCTTCAACGCTCCTGATGGACGTGCTCTAGCTGTTAGCTGGCTTGGCTTGCCTGATGTTTCATATCCATCTGACCGTTTTGACCACCAAGGAACCTTCTCTTTGGTCAAGGAACTCACTATCAAAGACGGCAAACTCTACCAATACCCAGTCGCAGCTATCAAGGACCTTCGTGTTTCTGAAGAACCTTTCTCAAACCGTTCCCAAACCAAGAACACTTACGAACTCGAACTCAACTTGGAAGCCAATAGCCAGAGCGAGATTGTCCTACTTGCTGATCAAGAAGGCAAGGGACTTTCCATCAACTTTGACCTTGTAAATGGTCAAGTGACAGTAGATCGTAGCCAGGCTGGAGAACAGTATGCCCAAGAATTTGGAACTACACGTTCTTGCCCTATCGAGAATCAGGCTACTACTGCTACAATCTTCATCGATAACTCTGTCTTTGAAATTTTCATCAATAAAGGAGAAAAAGTATTTTCTGGTCGTGTCTTCCCACATGCGGACCAAAATGGTATCCTGATTAAATCTGGAAACCCAACTGGAACTTACTATGAATTAGATTATGGTCGCAAAACTAACTGATGTCGCCAAACTTGCAGGCGTCAGCCCTACTACCGTTTCTCGGGTTATTAACAAAAAAGGTTATCTCTCTGAAAAAACCATTCAAAAGGTTAATGAAGCTATGCGGGAATTGGGCTATAAACCCAACAACCTAGCTCGTAGCTTGCAAGGGAAATCAGCTAAGTTAATCGGTTTGATTTTCCCCAATATTTCCAACGTTTTCTATGCAGAATTGATTGATAAACTGGAACACCAACTTTTCAAAAATGGTTACAAGACCATCATTTGCAACAGCGAGCACGATTCTGAGAAGGAACGCGAATACATCGAAATGTTGGAAGCCAATCAGGTGGACGGCATCATTTCGGGTAGTCACAACTTGGGAATCGAAGACTACAATCGCGTGACGGCACCAATTATTTCCTTTGACCGAAACCTATCGCCAGACATTCCTGTCGTCTCCTCTGACAACTACGCTGGTGGGGTTCTTGCTGCCCAGACCTTGGTTAAGACAGGCGCCCAGTCTATCATTATGATTACAGGGAATGACAATTCTAACTCGCCAACTGGACTACGCCACGCTGGTTTTGCATCTGTACTCCCAAAAGCTCCTATTATCAATGTTTCCAGTGACTTTTCGCCCGTCAGAAAAGAAATGGAAATCAAGAATATCTTGACCCATCAAAAACCAGATGCCATCTTTGCTTCGGATGATTTGACCGCTATTCTAGTCATTAAAATTGCTCAGGAACTGGGAATTTCTGTACCAGAAGAGCTCAAGGTCATCGGCTATGATGGGACTTACTTTATCGAAAACTACTACCCTCACCTGACAACGATTAAGCAACCTATGAAAGAGATTGCCCAACTCACTGTCGATCTCCTTTTGCAGAAGATTGAAGGCAAAGAGGTCGCGACAACTGGTTACTTCTTACCAGTCACACTATTACCAGGAAAAAGTATTTAAGTACAAAAAACTCAGACGAATTCGTCTGAGTTTTTTATGATCTTAAGTTTTCGAGATAGCGCTGGGCTGTCTCTAAGTTAAAGGTTTTATCTGCGATGAGGCGCTCAACGAGGGGAGCAACTTCGGACTCACTAGCACCTGCTAGAAGAGCTAGGGATTTGGCAGAAGGATTTTAGTCTCGTTTTTCCAATCAAAAGATGTTGAGCATTTAGTTCTGAAACACTCTAAGACAACCGATACAAGACAAATTTTCTTATACTCTTCTACAAGTTTGTTACCCAACTGATCTTATTGTTACCAAATGTCTCCATGATGACTTCATTCGATTTACTTATCTTCTCCTTTGTTATGTAAGATATCTTCATTTGCACAAAATATGCTTTTTTCCTATAATAAAACACTCCTATCTCTAATTTATCAGTTTTCAATAGGGATATTTTTCTTATATCTCATTTTATGTAGTCAATCCCCCGCGTGTGCGGGAAAAACACTTTTGCCGTCATCTCTTGTCCATTGACAATAGGATCACACCCGCGTGTGCGGGAAAAATGTGAACAGTGATGACCAATCCATCTTCATGAAGGGATCACACCCGCGTGTGCGGGAAAAACTCAGCCACTACCTGCTCAACAGCATTGACTGCAGGATCACACCCGCGTGTGCGGGAAAAACGGTTCTACTAAGACAGGCACACAGTCAACCACAGGATCACCCCCGCGTGTGCGGGGAAAACAAGGTCGCTCGCATGGCTCTGACTAATCAGCTAGGGTCACTCCCGCGTGTGCGGGAAAAACGAATTAGCAATGTCAATAGCCGACCAATCTTCGGGATCACCCCCGCGTGTGCGGGAAAAACATGGCTGGGTTGAAATCAAAGAGATTATGCTCGGGATCACCCCCGCGTGTGCGGGAAAAACTAATAGTCAAAGGTCTCTGGATCGAAAGGTTTAGGATCACCCCCGCGTGTGCGGGAAAAACTTTATCAGAATTGTCTAAGGGAGTTGAAACATGGGATCACCCCCGCGTGTGCGGGAAAAACTATTTTTTCATTATAAAAAAATCTCCTTTATTAGGATCACCCCCGCGTGTGCGGGAAAAACTTATAGAAAGAAAGCTGATAGAAAATGGACACGGGATCACCCCCGCGTGTGCGGGAAAAACAAGTCACTATGGGATTTTAACCTACAATTTCAAGGATCACCCCCGCGTGTGCGGGAAAAAACATTAGTGAACCAGTTGACAAGCACCCCGTAACAGGATCACCCCCGCGTGTGCGGGAAAAACTTGTCCTTGTCTATGCGGTCAAGCTCTGACTTAGGATCACCCCCGCGTGTGCGGGAAAAACCAATCGTCTGTCGGAGGCCTTATCGATGTGGTAGGATCACCCCCGCGTGTGCGGGAAAAACCTTCTTAAGGTCTTACCCAATGCGCTTGCCTTAGGATCACCCCCGCGTGTGCGGGAAAAACCTCTTTTTATCTGGTGTTAATCTAGGGTTTCGTAGGATCACCCCCGCGTGTGCGGGAAAAACCTAACCAATCACACATAAATGCCCTGATGGCTAGGATCACCCCCGCGTGTGCGGGAAAAACCTCGTGGCGGTAATGTACCTGGTGGCCGTGTCGGGATCACCCCCGCGTGTGCGGGAAAAACCCACTCCTTCAGTTGGAAGCGATGAGTCTTGGAGGATCACCCCCGCGTGTGCGGGAAAAACTGCCCCCAGATGTTGCTACCTGACGGGGTATAGGGATCACCCCCGCGTGTGCGGGAAAAACAAGAATTGACAAAGGTTTACAAACATCACTCTGGGATCACCCCCGCGTGTGCGGGAAAAACACTAAAAGATCCTATTGAAATCGCTAATACCGATTGATTCTATCCAAAAATTTATTCACTTTTATTGATAACTGGTAGATTAACTTAGCGTCCTGTAAAGCTCTATGAGGAACTACCTCCTCAATTCCGTATTCCTTAAGGGCTGTCTGTAATTGATAGTTAGCCAGAAATAGCTTTTCACTCTTTACAAATTTCTTTAAATCATGAGTTTTATTTGTTAATAAAGGTAAACCTAACTTGTTAAGCTCATTGTTAATAAACTTAACATCAAAATTGATACCATAGCCAACTAAAGCTGATTCACCTATAAAAAGCAAAAAATCGGAAAGTGCTTCTTTTAAATCTTGACCATTTTGTTCTAATAGAGCCTGAGAAATTCCAGTTAATTTAGAAATCTTCGTAGGCAAGATTCCGTCATATTTGATAAGAGCATTAAACTCTTCTGTAGTGGATGGAGTAACCTTAAGTGCGCCAATTTCTATAATGGTATGTTCATTCTCATCTAAACCATCCGTCTCAATATCAATTACAATATAGGAACTCTGTGGTTTTAAAGAAACTTCTGAATGACTACCAAAACGCTTGATGCGTCTATACTTAGCAGCATCACTATATCCAAAACTGGATATTTTCCCATTGCTGTCTGTTTGGCTAGGTAATAGAATTAATGGGATTCCATCATAGTCTAGGACACTCCGCTGAGCATTTACGGTATCAAATTGATAGCCAATTTCATTTCTAAAGGCGTAACTAATTGTAGCCTCACCTTTTCCAACGTTCGCCTTAATACGATCCCATAACTTTTCACGAACCCTAGTATTGATATTTCCAACGTAAACCCCTGTGGCAATTTCTTGCATCCACTTAGTTAAATCTCCTTTTAAAGACGGCGGAACATTTTTTAAAGTTAAAACAGTCAGTGGCATATTATCAATTCTCCGTATAACTAACTCCATGTTTAACAAGTTTATCCTTATCATCCCACAAAGAAAGCGTATCAATCACTAACTCCTCTTCATCATCTATTTCAAATAGATATTGAATGTCAGTAACTATCCGAGCCATTAACTTGCCATCTACGAAGGAATCTCTTGTTTTCAATCGAGCAACCTTACCAATATCATCATCCTCAGTATAGTTAGCTGCAATTTCAAAAGCTAAGGGAATAGTCAATTCAGCTTTATATAAGTCTGCAATATCATAAATAAAGGATAAATCATGGCCGGTATGTACAAAACCAAGACCTGGAGAAACACCTAGCGCTACCACTATACTATACACCAAGCCGTAAAGTGCTACATTAGCTGCGGATAGTGCCTGATTCACTACCGTCCCTCCTTCAAAATCATCAGGCCTGTAGTCTCTTTTATCCCAAGGAACCTTGAATTTTTCAGATTGCATCCTATATGCTTTTCTCACCCTAGCTCCTTCACGACCCCGTAGTTGCTGCATTGTTAATGTGGTGACATCTTCACCAGGAAATCGCATTTGATACATTTTACGGGCAACAGCTAAACGCGACCGAGAATTTGAAACCAGCTTAGCCTGTTTCTCTAAGAATTTTGTCGAGTGTGCTAAGGATCTTCCATGAGCATACTGACGAACACCTCGCTCACCAACCCAAACCATACTGGTTCCAGCATCTCCTATCAACTCTACAGCACGATGGCTAATATCAGTACCCGGTCCTAACAATAATACACCAATCATAGCAACAGGTATTCTAACTGTTCCGTTGCTATCAAGCACTGTAATAGCGCTATCCACACGATTTATCTTTGCGTGTTCTACGTAAATAAAGCTGACACGATCGCTAATTTTAGGAAGTTCTCGCAAAGATGTTTTCTTCGTTCCACTTTTTTTTACCATGATTCGTTTCCCAATGGAATAACGGTCATTAAACCAAAACCGTATGCTTTTTTCTTTCCCATTCCTTCTGTCAAAAGCTTCTTAAAAAGATCTGCATCACTAACTGTTAAGATTCCTTCGTAAACAACCTTTATCAATCGGATAGGTTTAACAGCTTTTTTAAACACCTCATAACCACGTTCAACGATTGAAAAATCATCTTTTATCAGTGAGAATCCATTTTTGTCAGAGCGTTCTAGCAGATAATTCATCTGATATTCACTCGTAACATGAGGTTTTACAATACCTCTCTTAAGATTATCTGGTGATACTAAGGAAATAACTGGATTAAGCACCACTCGAAATTTCATTCGGCTACCAGTATAGATATTATCTAAAAATTGTTGATAATCCTTGGTTTGAGCACTACCAGAAACCCCATATTTTTCTAATCGTTGTAAATCAGGTTTATTTTCACTAACAATAATCAGGTAATCTTTATCTTGGATACGATCTATACGCCATAATTTCCTTGTTCGAATAGATTGTTCCATTTCTTCCGGAAAACTCTCTTCTACCCAAGCATGATAAGCGCCTATATGTGTTAAGCACTTAATTTTTCGGCGATTGGTGCGATCAATTTCTACTCTTGAGATATACATACCATCAATCTCCTATACTCTTAAAAACATCATGTGCCGTATTTTTATCTTGAAACGAATTCCGAACTTGAACTAGTTCTCTAGTTTCATACCTATAGCCAAACCTTCTCCCCTTTTGTGAAAAAGACTTGACAACATCTTGTCTCAGTTGATAAATACCTCTATCGGTTAAATGTCTATCAGAATAGATTTCTAAAGTTACGACATCCATAAGCTTTCTCTTCATAAACCATGGTGAGGCTTGCCATTCAAGAGTTCTCAAACTTTCAACTGCTCCAATCTCAGTCTCACCTAAGATAAAATCTGCAGTAAACGGCAGAGCCCTTCTTCCCATAAATGGTTGGAAATAGGGATTTTTCAAAGCTTGTAAAATCATTTCCAAAAACTGCTCATTATTATGAGAAAGAGCCACTACAAAAACAGCATCTTCTAAATAATAACGATTTGTGACATAATTTCGTTCAAACTTTCCTTTTTCTGTATACTTCTGTGCAATATGAAAATCTCTAAGTAAATTTCCTTGTTGATCCACTCGAACTGCAAAATCCAGCTCGTTTAAACGAGTAATTTTTTCATCATCGTCTCGACGATATCCTAAACTTGAAGCAATCAACCCAATAACAGAACTCTTAGAAGGATAAAAATCCGTATGTCTTGTTTCGAAATGTGAACTTGTCCCCCAAGATTGCAAAGGACCAGCAAATTTCAACAAAATAGTCTTCATGTATTCACCTATTTTTTGAGGAATTGTCCTAAGATTTCCGACAAATCTTTTAATAATTCTGAAACTGAATATTTTTCCTCACCTATTTGTTTTAAACTCTCATTCTCATCCAAAGTCACATAGAAAGTCAAAAGTGGTTTATTCACGAATTTTTCAACTCTTGTATACTCTTTAGACAGTTTTTCAATAGATTTTGCCACATAACCATCCGTTGATTTAACTGGTTCTTCAAATGCACTGACAAGATTAACAGGACGATCATCACGTAAAGAAACGATTAGAGCCTGTGGTAAAGTTTGATTGGCAAAGGTATTCACTTTTCCTGTCGGGAGTGAATTTGCAAATGCTTCGATGAATAAATTCAAACTGTTCTTTAAGGATTTCTCATCCTCTAGTTGTTTTGATAATTCATGAATCGCAACATTGGCATAACGATAGAGCGTAGAAGAGTTAAATTCGATGGTTCCCAGCATACCTGCACCTGCATTATCCTCTGGAGCTAAATCATCAATAGCAGTAAAGAAGTCAAATTCAGTTTGTACAGCATGTGTTGAAATAGCATGGGCAACTTGAGAGGAAGCATCCTCGTTTAGAACTGGATCTTCAGCTACCATTCGACCGAACATAGCAACATCAATGGCTGGATTGGAACTAGCTAGTTTTTGAAGTTCTTTTTTATCAGTCAGATTTTCATAGGCTGCTTGAGCCAATTTCTCAGCTTGTCTATCCCCCATAAAGTAAAGTGCCTTGACTTTACCTTTTTTCTTAATGCCAGTAGCTATCAAGACTGTATCTGCTTTGGTTAGTGCATCTTCAAAACTGATAGAATTATCTAGTTCTACAATTTTACCTGCAACATATCTTACAATGTCTTTTGTTCGGACACCGACATTAGACTGTTCTCCATTAGTGTTAAAATAGTCTCTTATAGCTCTCTTCCAAGCTTGAGAACTCACGCGCGATCTTTTTACACCCCCGTACTGAGCAGTCTTTGGGCTACCTGTATCATCTCTATTCATATTTGAAGGTGGCAAGGTTTGTATAGCATGAATATCTAAAAATAAGCGTTGGTTAGTTGTCATTGTGTTTTTCTCCTTTGATTTGTTTATAATATGATCTTGCCCAATTTAGGCGAAGATTTTCTTGTACATTTTTTAAAAACCAATACAAGTCTTCAGCTAACTTAGCATAATCAACCTTTGTTGCAGGAGACTTTGTTTTGAGTAACATCATCATGTGGCGTAAATGGTAGATCAACTCTTCAAAAGTTGATGATGTAATCATGACATTGAACCTTCTGTCAATGGCTGTCGTGTCATCTCCTTTTCTAAGTTGACTAAGAGCAGAACCGATATTTTGATAAGTATCGGGCTCATCTAACATCACACTGGTTGAAGTTCCTTGTTGATGTAAGGCGTAAAATTGGATAGCTGTATAAATCGCTAACTCCTCATAGCTAGGCTGCTGGTATGAATTGACGAACTCCTCTGGTAAATGCTCAAATAAAATCGGCCAGATATCTGTTGCATCGCTCAAGGGTTTACCCAACGTTTTTCTAATTTTGGCCAGTGCAGCTTTACTCAATGGTGACTCCAACTCATAACTCAATTGTCTAATAATTCTTTTTGTGACAGAACCAACTGTCTGTTTGGATTGTTCCAACACACACACCTCCTATTTTAATTGTTGATGAAGCAAATATTCAAATGAATTATAGGCAGTTGCAATATTTTTTATTCGACCATCTTTTTCAATGCCGAGGTAGTCCCTAGTTCCTCCGTGACCTAAGATGCTCTTTGCTTCAGCTTTAACCATTCTTTTCAGCAAATCTCTCCATTCTTTGATTTTAGGATCCTTTTCATCATCTGGTAGGATACTGGATAACCATTCTCGAAAAGGGTGATCGATTTTGAAATAGAGCATTTCAACCATCTGATTAGTATAATCGTTGTTTGAGATATTCCTGATTTCTTTTAGTTCCTCTATATAGCGTTTATATACTTTGGAAATGACAGTTTTTGTTTCTTCCACCACCTCATTAATACGTGGTACCCAACCACTCTCATTAAAATCCGCCAAAACTAAATCATTGATAAGTATAGAGTCAATAACTTCATCAGTTGGAAGCCATGAAGTAGCATTTCCATCGTCCTGCATACTAATGGAAATAATATTAAATAATCTATTTCCTATTATGTCACCTATATCTCCTAGCCAATCAATAATTCCCGGTTTTCTAAAGTGCCCTGTTCTATCTTCTACTGCTAGTAAACCAAATGACCGCCACAACGATTGATTCAAGGGATGTTTCCTAGGAGTATAGCTATCTTTATTTTCTCCTGTAGTATTATATTTCCATGTTGTCATCGGCTCTAAAAAATTGTCCCGATGATTGATTTCGGGTAATTTTACAATCTCAAAAGAGAAAGGCTTATTTAAATCATATTCTGGATCAATATAAATCCCTCTGCTCCAAATCGTATACAGATTAGCTAAATCTGTACATTCACTACCAAACAAATAGCGATTAATATTATCAGAACTAGCAAATTCCCAACAGGGACATTGAATACTTTCTAAATTACCATGGTCATAGAATGGCAAAATACAATTTAGTAACAGCGTTTCAAATAAAGAAGTTCCCTGTATAAAAACTGCCCCGATATCAAACAACCAGCCCTTTGACACTTTATATTTTTCTTTTCCAAAAATAACTTTATCGGATAATCCTGAGTACCCTTGAAAAGTTAAAAGCCATCGTGTAACTTCGGAAGCAGTCAGTTGTTCTTTATTTTTACTATTCTTTGGGGAAAATAAGGCTAACTTATTCTCACTCTCTGAAATCGTTCTATTGATATTTTTCCCAGAGATACTGCTTGCTTTTGCTTTACTAATTTTGTCTGCTACAATATCCTCTTTTCTAACTTGAAAAAATGGATATTCCTTATCAAATAAGTAAAAGCGATCCCGCCATTTTTCTAGGTAATGACTAACAATGTCTGGGAACTTACCACTTTCCCAAAGATCTATCCATGTATCATATAAATCATCCTGATAGTCAGCAATATCAGATTCTTCCACAGGCTCAATTTGTTTAAACCGCTCATCTACTGCCAGATACTCATAGACATTACCATCTGCATCAAAGCGTGAAAAGACAGTATGTAACACAGCCAGCAAAACTCGCAGCACAGCAAAATCTTGCGTTTTTGTATCTCCTGCTAAATCTTTGTACTGATGAGCATTTATAAATAATTCCTGCAAGGAAACTTCTTTTGTTGTTCCTTTTTCATCATAAACGACAGAAATCCAGGGTTCATCTAGTAAATTAAATCGACTCATTCTTATTTAACCTCTCCGTTGTAATCCCATATTTTTTATCATATAAGAGTTTAACCCCATTGAGAATAAACTCATTGTTTTCATCAAAAATAATCCCGAGAGCTCCTTTTAACCACGATGAATTTCGCCATTGACTTAAATAGCTGTTGTTATACCTTTCAAGCTCTTCAATAGTTTGATCGATATTATAGCCCTTGGATAAACTCATAGGAAGTCGTAAAGTATTTTGTGCTACTTTTTTAGCGACCGAAGGATTATCAATATTCTGAGATATATCTTGATTTTCAATAAATAAGCTATAGCCATCAGACATTTTCTTTAAAGCAATCACTTCAATTGTATCTTCAACATCACGAACCTGAGCATTAGATTTTTCTTCACTATCGTTTGGATGCAGGTTCTTCAACCAACCAATCAGACTATTGTTTCTATGTCTCGATATTTTTAAGACAGGATCATTGATACGGTATGTTCTTGCCTTTGTTTCCTTATTCTTAATCGTGACATCATGCTCCGTCTTAGCGTCTAAATATTTTTGCTGAAATTCCTGACTTGAAAATTCAATTGTAAAATCTGGACTATAAACTTTCTGGACTAATGGTGAAATATCATCTGGCAATCTCATGATATCTGGTAAAAAGTGCTGAGTTCTGGCTAACAGATAATCACCATAAACAAAACTACTTCCTTCTTCAAAATCCAACTCTTGGGAAGTTCCTAAAACGTAAAACCTAGCTATTTCATGCTTTTGAGGCCGTTCTATTTGGTGTCGATGAAGTCGTCCAATACGTTGTATTAGCAAATCCATAGGTGCCAGATCACTTATCATCACATCGAAATCAATATCCAAGGATTGCTCAATCACCTGAGTTCCAATGATAACTTTCTTATGTGGACGGTCTACATTTTTTCCGATTTGTTGTAATAATTCTTTCTCTTTTTGGATTCTTTCGGTCGCAATAAAACTGGAATGAAGTAATTCCACCATATCATCTCCAAAAATTTCCGAAAAGTTTCTTGCCAACTCTTGGGATCTTCTCACTGTATTGACAATGATTCCAACTACTCCACTGCCCTCAAGGGCATCTTTAACCGTTCCCAATAACTGCTCTTCTTGTAAACGAATGATGTGAATGTCTTTTATGTTTTGCTTATTGAATGTTGTAAGTTGATAAATCTCTGAGCCATCATTATAAGTGATTAAAGGATAAACGTCTGTCTTTAATTGGTCCGTATTTTCAATATCTCGCCATTTGATTCCCATCCCAGACATATAGCTTTTAAGAATATTTTCTCTTTGTTGAGAAGGTAATGTCGCTGACAAAATGACTACTGGAACACCATAGGCTCCCATCCATTTTATCGCCTCCATCAAATATTGACTCATATAAGCATCATAGGCGTGAACTTCATCAATAATAACAACCTTTTTACTAAAACCTAGATGACGCAAAGCTAAATGTTTTTGTTTCAATGCTAACATTAAGAACTGATCAACAGTCCCCACTACAAAATCATCTAAAGCCGAAGTCTTTCTCCCAGAAAACCATTCATTAATGATAACGCTACTATTTTCTACATCGTCAAAATTAAATGTATTAGCTTTAAGTTTTAAAAAATCTTCGTTTAGAGCTGCTTTCCCGTGTACCAACTGAATAGATAGTATGTCTTCAGAATCATCTTTTAAACTTTCAACCCATTTTTCAATACGATTAAAAATCCCATTCGATGTCGCCTGAGTTGGTAAACCAAAAAAAAGACCGCTTCTTCCCGTCTTAGTAGCTAACTGCTCTGCTGTAATCAATGAAGCTTCTGTCTTCCCTAACCCCATTGGTGCTTCTAGAACTACAATCCCAGGTTTAGATATTTGAGTAATAACATGAGATAAGGTTGATTGAACATTATTAGGTTCAAATCCAAATCTTTCCTTATAAAGACTATCTGGTTTTGAGATATATTTAGGTTGCCACAAACTAGTTTTTTTCCACCTTTCAAACCCATCTTGAAGGCGTCTTAACTTATCTACCTCCTCTTTTTCATTTACACTTAATAAAGGAAAGTAGTACTCATTACTAGCGATCCAGTCAGCCATAATCAGCAATCCTGATAAGATAACTTGAGCAGGCTGTTTAATTCTAGGAAGCTCTCTCACAGAGTCAAACCCCAACTCATCTATAGCACAGTTGAAGATTTCTTTTTGAACCAAATCCCAGTTCTTATGGATAACACTCTCCTTACTTTCATTTTGAAAATAGTTTGAAAGATAGCTCCCTTGATTTTTTACATCCTCAATCGTATCAATTGGTCGTCCATGGTGTCCACCAATAATAGTTGAAATATCCTCTTGAACACCATAACTAGATAGCAAATATTGACCTGCAAGGCTGTGATGACTCTTTTTCGGTGATGATAATTGAAGTGAACTAATTTTAGTAAATCCTGACTGCTCCAATTTTTCTAATAGGTGAATATCCAAATCATCTGAATTTGCAAATCCTCTTTGAGTTTGAAAGGCTGGAGTTGCTTTCCCGATATCATGAACAGCAGCTAAAAATTGTGCAAGTCGTTTCCCTAAACCGCCATCATATGTTACTGAATCCAGAGAATCCTCAATCAGTTTTTTTTGCCCCTCACTTAACCAATGCTCCCAGAGAAGTCCAGTTATATTTTTTGTATCTTCTAGATGCTGAGACAAGGGTAACCAAAAAAATCTACCATTTTCTTCCTTTTTCTTAGCCCAAAGCGTATCGGACTTTTTCTTAGACATGATTCATCCCCTCTTCATCCCATTTTATATATTTCCATTTTATACCTAAAAGTTTTAAAATACAACAACAAACATGGAAGGGGTTGCAAAAACATGCTATTTTCTAAAGTAGTGTAAACATAAGAATGGGAAAATCCTTTTTAGAGGAGTTTTAAAACATTACTAGAATGATTTTTATTACTATAAAACCATTCACTATAGAATTGCTTCACTTCCATACCCTAAAGCAAGAAATGAATGATATTTCCCTTAAATTAACTGTAAAGGATTGTATTGTTGAAAATGGGTACATTCTCTGTGATTCAAATATCAAAAAAAGAGAGAATAATGTAATCCTCTCCTGTTCTTCGTTATATGTGAGACTTTTCAATTGACAATGAACTTGTTTTCCTTATGTTTCATTTTTTGAGACTAATACCACGGTTTCAACTGATTAAGACCGCCAGACTTTTAAATATTGCTGGGCTGTCTCTAAGTTAAAGGTTTTATCTGCGATGAGGCGCTCGACTAGGGGAGCTACCTCGGATTCACTGGCTCCTGCTAGGAGAGCTAAAGATTTAGCCTGCAATTTCATGTGGCCTTGCTGAATCCCTGTACTCACCAAGGCTTTCAGGGCCGCAAAGTTTTGGGCAAGTCCGATAGAAACGATAAGCTGGGCTAATTCTTTAGCAGAAGGATTTCCCAGTAATTCATGACTGAGGGCTACACGAGGGTTGAGACCGATAGAGCCACCCTTGGTCGCAACAGGCATGGGCAGAGTCATCTCACCAACCAATTCTTCTCTTTCAAGGTCCAGTGTCCATTGACTAAGACCTTGGTAATGTCCATCTCGACTGGCAAAGGCATGGGCCCCGGCTTCGATGGCACGCCAGTCATTACCAGTGGCAATCAAAATGGCATCAACACCGTTAAATATCCCTTTATTATGAGTAGCTGCTCGATAAGGATCAGCCTGCGCAAACTGGCTAGCCAAAGCAATTTTCTCCGCAATTTCTCGTCCTTGATTCCTTTGGCGACTCAAGTAACGAAAGGCAATGCGACAGCTTGCAGTCACTAGAGAATCGGTCGCGTAGTTGGACAGGATTCCCATAAGACTCTGCCCCTGACTGAGTTCTTCTAAGACTGGTTTTAAGGCTTCCAACATGGTGTTGAGCATATTGGCTCCCATGGCTTCCTGGGTATCGACATGGAGATAAACAACGAGAAAGTCTGTTTCGCCTTTTATCTGTTCTACATGCAAATCACGCGCCCCACCTCCACGTTTGACGATAGAAGGATAGGCCTGATTGGCAAGTTCCAAGAGCTCAGTCTTTTTGTTTGTAATCTTCTCTTGAGCTTGTTCAGGATCAGCAACTTGATAAAGAGCTACCTGCCCAATCATCTGACGCTCATGGACTTGTGCGGTAAAACCTCCTGCACGCTTGATGATTTTACTGGCATAGCTGACCGCAGCAACCACGGACGGTTCTTCTGTCACATAGGGAACTGTGTATTCCTGACCGTTAACGAGAATCTCTGGGACCAGTGAATAAGGCAGAGAAAAAGTTCCCACTACATTCTCACTCAGCTGGTCTGCGACAGTCAAGCTAATTTGTTCATCCTGCTCCAAACTCTCTTGTCTCTCAGGACTAAGGAGCGCCTGAGCTTTTAACAGCTCGAGGCGCTCTTGGTATGATTTTTTAGAAAATCCATTCCAACTTATCTTCATTATTTTTCAACCTTGCTATAACGGCGTTGGTGGTCAACAATTTCAACCAAGGCAAAATCTTGATTTTCATAGCCAGCAAACTGGGCTGAGTTTGTTTCATCCAAGTCCACTTCCTCAAAGAAGACTTTTTCATAGTCTGCAACAGAAAGGGCAGTTCGTTTGTTGAGCTTGTTCAAGCGGTCTTTATCCAGATAAGCTTCATAACCTTCAACCAATTCACCACTGAAGAACTCCGCCACAGCCCCACTTCCATAACTATAAAGGGCAATTTTATCCCCAGCTTTCAAGCTATCTGTATTTTCCAAGAGAGACAATAGTCCAAGGAAGAGGGAACCTGTATAGATATTCCCAACCTTTTGACTGTAGAGAATAGACTGGTCAAAATGCTTTTGCAAGAGGTCTTTTTTCTCTTGAGACAGGCTCTTATTCATGATTTTTTTCAAGCCTTTTAGCGCTAATTTAGGATAAGGCAAGTGGAAGCAAACAGCCGCAAAATCATCCAAAGTAAGCTGGTAGCGTTTTTGGTATTCAAGCCAAGTCGTTTTCAAACTATCCAAATATTGTTGGGTAGAATAGACACCATTTACATAAGGAGTTGTTGAGTAATTTGGACGCCAAAAGTCCATGATGTCACGGGTTTGAGCCACATTGTCATTATTAAAGGCCATAATGCGTGGATTTTGTGTAATCAACATGGCCACACTTCCAGCACCCTGAGTGGGTTCTCCAGGTGTTTCAATACCATATTTGGCAATATCACTGGCAATAACTAAAACTTTGGACTCTGGAGAATTTTCCACATGCAATTTGGCATAATGAAGGGCAGCTGTCGCTCCATAGCAGGCTTCTTTAATCTCGAAACTACGAGCAAAGGGCTGGATGCCCAGCAAGCCATGTACAAAGACGGCCGCAGCCTTACTCTGGTCAATTCCTGACTCGGTAGCCACAATGACCATATCGATTTCTGCTCTTTCTTGCTCAGTTAAAATAGAGTCACTTGCACTGGCTGCCAAGGTCACGATATCCTCAGTTAGGGGCGCAATACTCAATTCCTTGAGCAAGAGTCCTTTACTTAATTTTTCAGGGTCAATTCCCCTCGCTTCTGCTAAGTCTTGTAATTTCAAGACATATTGACTGGTCGCAAAACCAATCTTATCAATACCGATTGTCATATTTACCTCTGTTTTATCATTCATTGTAAAAAATCGTTCTATACTATTTTATCACAAATAGCAGTAAAAGAGAGAAAAAAGACTTGATTCACCAAATCAAGTCCCTTATTATTCTAACCATTATGCTGTTTTCGTAAGTGAGAATAAAGTCTGAGAATCACTGTTCCGCTAGCCATTCCAATAGAAATCACCAAAGCCAGCATAACAACCAAGGTTGCACTAGCAATGGCATGACTGTAATCTCCCGTCACAAAAAAGGCAGTTGTCCGATAGGAGAGATAACCCGGAACCAGAGGTGCCAAGATGGCTAAGATAAATACCACAGCAGGTGTCTTATAAAGAATACTCAAAATCTGGCTGACACAAGAACCAATAATGGCTGCAATAAAAGTAGCCACAATAACATTGGTCGGTTCCTTGAGCAAAAGATAAATTAGCCAGACAGCCATGCCCAAAATTCCTCCTGGTAAGAGCATAGAACGTTGAACATTGAGTACGATTAAAAAAGTGATAATAGCAAGAAGACTTGCTACTGCTTGTAATAAAAAGGTTGTTAGTGTCATATTAATTCATCAATACCAAGGCGACAGAAGTTCCCGCCCCTAAAGCAAGGGTAATGAGCAGGGATTCAAACATCTTACTCATACCAGAGTTTATGTGGTTGGTCATAATATCACGAACCGCATTGGTCAAGGCAATCCCTGGTACAAACGGCATGACCGCACCAGCTATAATCAAATCTGCCGTTGAAGGAAAACCTGTGTAGCGAGCCCAAAACTGGGCAATCATCCCAAAGACAAAGGCTCCAGCAAAGGCTGTCACAAAGGGAATTCGGATAAACTTCTCCACATAAAGGGAAAAGGCAAAACCAAATAAGGTAGCCACTCCTGCCCCAAGTGCGTCGTAGATATTTCCACTAAACATAATTGAAAAGAAAGGGGCGCTAAAGGTCGCAGCTAGAGTTACCTGCAACTTAGTATAGGGAAGAGGTCGAGCTTGCAAGGCCGTCAATTGCTTGAAGGCCGTCTCTAAATCAATCTGCCCCCCAACCAGCTGACGAGAAATCTGGTTGACATCGCAGACTTTTTCAATATTATAAGACGAGGAAGTCACACGCTTCATACGCGAAATATTGGTATTTTCAATGGAGAAAAAGATAGCGGCAGGCATGGCAAGAACATTGCAATCCACAATCCCCTGTGAATGCGCAATGCGGATCATGGTATCTTCTACACGATGAATCTCTGAGCCACTTTTGAGAAGAATGGTTCCAGCTAACATAATCACATCGATGACGGCATTTAATTCTCTTGATTCTTCCATGCGTTCCTCCTTTTATCAACTCCTTCTATTCTATCACAAATCCGGACTCAAAAAAAATCTTTGCCATGAAATCATGACAAAGATTCGTTTAATCACGAGAATTTTCGTGGTTTCCTTCACTATTTGGTTGAGTCGGAGTAGGAACCGTTCCTTGTTGATTTCCTTGCTGACCACCTTGTTGATTCCCTTGATTTGGAGTAGTAGGTGAACCTTGGTTACCACGTTGAACTGACGTTGAAGAGGAACTTGATGGTGGTGTTTTGGGTTTATAAATCGAAATTTTAATACGTGTGCTGGCTAAATCAATTTTTCCACCCGGTTTTGGACTTTGCTCTACAACAGTCTCCTCAGCTGTTCCTTCAGGAGCAGTAGACACTTCTACAACTTCGATATTAGCTTTTTTAACTCCATATATCTCTGTAAGATTATTAACTGCAAATTCTCGAGTTGAACCAATATATCTTGGCATTGAAATCGAATTTACTTTTTTAGCAACTGTCAAAACTATTTGAGTTGCCTTGCTAAGATCGTAGGTTGTTCCCTCCGGTAAACTTTGTTTCATGATTGTGCCGGCTTCGATTTCGTTGGATTCTTCTTCCTCAATCTTAATTAGATTTTCTGGAACCTTCTTGCCTTTCAATTCTGCCACTACATCACTAGATTTTCGTCCAAGATAATTTCCAAGTTGGAAGGATTGCTGACCAGAAGACACAATCAAATTAATTTTTGTTCCTTCTTTTCGACCAGTTCCAGCGTCAGGATCGGTACGAATAACACGACCTTCTTCAACCTTATCACTAGCCTCTGTTTTTTCTTCACCAACCTCAAAATTGGCTTTCTTAAGCGCTTCTTTAGCCTCAGCAACCGTCTGACCTGCCACCTTTGGAACGGCAATGGTAGCGGGCGTTCTATATAAAATCCATACCAAGGATGCCACAACTAACAAGAAGGTCGCCAATAAAATTGGATAACGTGCTTTCAGGCGACGCCGTTTGGTTGGCTTTGGACTAGGTACTGGTTTTTCTGTCTGATGAGGCTGGGGCTTAGATTGAGGTCTTCCCTCTTGTACCGGAGCTTTAGGAATAGAAGTCAGAGTACTTTGTGGAACTTTAGGAAGAGTTTTAGTATCTGCCTTAGTTGCATCGTCAAAGACTAGCTTTGGTTCATTACGACGATTATTAGACAAACTACTCGACAAATCCACATACATTTCAGCGACTGATTTGTAGCGATCTGTCAATTTCTTGGCAGTTGCCTTAATAACAACATTTTCTAAAGCCTGAGGCACAGATGGATTTTCAGCTATAACCGATGGCAATGGTTTCTGGAAATGCTGGAGGGCGATGGTCACTGCGCTATCCCCATCGTAAGGAATATGACCTGTCAGCATCTCATAGAAAATAATCCCCATGGCATAGATATCACTCTGCACAGTTGCTTTAGAACCACGCGCCTGCTCTGGAGACAAATAATGAACGGAACCTAGCATTGAGTTGGTCTGAGTCAGACTTGTCTCTGCAAAGGCTACTGCGATCCCAAAGTCTGTAACTTTGGCAGTCCCATCTGGGGTCAAAAGGATATTTTGCGGTTTCAAATCCCTGTGAACAATCCCTCGAGTATGGGCTAAGCGCATAGCCAGAAGGATTTGTCCCATGATTCGAATCGCTTCTTCATTTGAAAGAGGGTGATGTTCCTTGATATAGCGTTTGAGATCTAACCCAGCAACATATTCCATTGCGAGATACTGTTGTCCCTCTTCTTCACCGATATCTGTAATCCGAACGATATGAGGATGGTCCAAATCTGCCATGGCTCTCGCTTCCCGCTGAAAACGAGCCACAGCAATCGGGTCTGTCTGGTAGTTGGTCCTCAGGACCTTTACCGCCACTTCTTCCCCATCTAGAATCAAATCTTTAGCCAAGTAAACATCTGCCATGCCTCCTCGGCCAATCTGTTTGAGAATCCGATACCGCCCGGCAAAAATCTTGCCGATTTGGATCATTCTGTTTCCTCCTCATTAACAGCAATAAGGGCAACTGTGATGTTATCTAAACCACCTGCATTGTTGGCAAAACGGATCAAGGTTGCTGCCTTATCTTCCAAAGAAATATCGCTGATTACAATATCAGAAATCTCACTTCCTGAAATCATATTTGTCAAACCATCGCTATTGAGTAAGAGATAGTCCCCAGGCTCAAGGGTGATTATTCCAAAATCAGGCTGAATTTCATCTTTTTGACCAATAGATTGAGTAATAATATTTTTCTGTGGATGGCTAGCAGCTTCTTCTGGCGTCAATTGACCTGCCTTAAGCAATTCATTGACCAAAGAATGGTCGCTCGTTAACTGGTGGTATTCTTCTCCACGAATCAAACCGATACGAGAATCTCCGATGTGAGCATAAATAGCCTGATTATCAATAATGGCTACAGCCTCAAGGGTTGTTCCCATTCCTTTATAGGCTTCAGTTTGTCCCAATTGGTTAATCCTTTGATTTTCAATCTCAAGGTTGTTCGCAAACCATTCACGCACTTCATTAACCGTATCGATTTGTGTATCAACCCAAGCTACACCCAGGTCTGTTACCGCCATCTCACTAGCGATATTCCCTGCGCGATGACCTCCCATACCATCAGCTAGGATAATCATGGTACGTCCAGCTCTATTGACATAGTGGTTGACATAGTCTTGGTTATTTGTTCGTTTCTGACCAACATCTGTTAATAATGAAATTTCCATGTGTTAGTTCCTTCCTAATCCGATATCTTGCGAAATTGACTGATGAAGAATCCATCACTTCCATACAATTCAGGTGTGATGAGGATACAGCCATCTTTCATGATATCCTTACATTCATGTTCTAGTGTTACCTGCTCAAATTCAGGATGACTTTCTAAAAATGCCTGTACGACTTGAAAGTTCTCCTCTGAGACAATAGTACAGGTACTATAAGTTATTATACCACCTTTGCGTAGTGTTTGACAAACACTACCTAATATTTCTAGCTGAATTTCCTGCAAGGACGCGAAATCTGCCGTTTCTTTATTGTATTTAATGTCTGGTTTACGGCGCAGAAGACCGATTCCTGAACAGGGAGCATCCACCAAAATCTTATCAAATGAATCCTGACCAAAAAACTCATGCACCTTTCTGGCATCTAATTTTTGCGTTTGAACTCGATCTGCAACTCCTAAACGTTGGGCATTTTCTTGAATTAAGTCCAACTTGTGGTCGTACAAGTCCAAAGCCGTAACCTGACCTGTCGTGAGATAAGAAGCTATATGGGCTGTTTTTCCACCCGGAGCCGCACAGGCATCTAGAACCTGCTCATCACCTTGTAAATCAAGCGTCGGAGCAACCAGCTGACTAGACTCGTCTTGGATGGTAATGGCTCCATCCGCAAACAAATCATGGCCTGCAAAATGCCCCTGCTCCTTCACAAGACCAGAGGGAGACAAGGATGAATCACTGGCCTCCAACAAGACTTGGATTTCTTCTTTTCGTCCTAGGTCCGTTACACGAATGCTGGCCTTGTTACGCACCAAAAGACTTTCAAAAATAGCTTGTGCTCGCTCTTCTCCGTATTCTTCCTTGAGCTTGGCAACTAGCCAAACTGGGAGAGAATAGGCAATGGAATCACGCTTGTTTTTTCGCTTGATGCTGGCAATATCTGGCCAGCCTTCACGCAGAATACGACGAAGGACGGCGTTGACTAATTTTTCACTGCCTTTTTTACGAACTTTGGCCAATTCCACTGCTTCATTGACCACAGCATGATCTGGAATCTTGTCCAAATAGCGGAGTTGGTAGGCACTCATGAGAAGAAGGACATAGAGCCAGTTATCTAACTGATCTCTGTCTTCGATAAAGTGGGATAGATACCATTCTAAGGTGAGTTTACGGGTTACCGTTCCATAGACCAGCTCGGTCACCAAGCCCTTGTCTGCTGCCGAAAGTTGACTACCCTTGAGATGCTTATTTAAGGCGATATTTGAGTACGCTTGATTGATAAAAACATCCTCTAATACTGCTAGGGCTATACTTCTAGCCGTTTCTACTTTAGTCACCAAATCGTTCTCCTACAGTCAATGTACGTCCAACTCCGTTGAGGAAGGAAGCAATGTCCATCTTAGGTTTACCAGCTGGCTGCACTTGTTTGAGGGATAGAGCCCCTTCTGCCGTTGCGACAATCAATTCTTTCTTGCCGATAGAGAGGATCTCACCTGGATTTCCCTGACCATCTACTGGTAGGGCTTCATAAATCTTAAACCGGTCTCCCTTAAGAAAAGTATGAGCAACTGGCCAGGGGTTCATCCCACGGATTTGGTTGAAAAGTTGACGATTGCTCTTATTCCAGTCCAATTTTTCTTCCTCTGGCTTGATGTTTGGCGAGAAAGTAACCTGACTTGGATCCTGCGGTTCAGGTTTGATGTCACCAGCAATATAGGCCGGCAGAGTGTCTAAAAGCAAATCGCGACCAACTAGCGCTAATTTCTCAAACAAGGTGCCGACATTGTCCCCATCCGTGATAGGAATACTGCGACGAGAAATCATATCTCCTGCATCCATTTCCTTGACCATTTCCATAATGGTCACACCAGCTTCCTCATCTCCTTGAATCAAGGCATAATGGATTGGCGCCCCACCACGGTGTTTTGGAAGAAGAGAGGCGTGAACATTGACCGCAAAGTCCATGCTATCAAGGAGTTTACTTGGGAGAAACTGCCCAAAAGCAGCAGTTACAATTCCATCTGCTCCTAGCTGCATAATAGTTTCCATCTCTGGACTTCCAGATAGTTTTTCAGGTTGGTAGATAGGAAGTCCTGCCTCTTTGGCAGCCTGCTTGACTGGGGTTTCCTGGATAACTTTTTTACGACCAACAGCACGGTCTGGCTGGGTCACAACGGCTAGAATTTCGTAACGGTTATCTGTCAAAAGCCCTTTTAAAACTGTTGCTGAAAAGTCGGGTGTCCCCATAAAGATTAGTTTTGTCATATCTTCTCCTTCTTATAAAAATTGCTGTGGCTCATGGTCAATGCTGAGACGGAGCTCACTATTTTCCCTTTCTTGAGTCAAGGCCAGAACCTGATTTAGAGTCGGCCCCAGCTCATCTTCTAAACGGTATTTAATTAAAATCTGGTAATGATAGAGGTTGTGGGTACGAGCAATCGGTTTGGGCGTTGGCCCCAGAATGTGACTGGTCTCTGACAAGCCTGACCGCAAAATGTTCATAACTTCATAGGCGCGTTTGATTACCTCTTCTTCTTTCTTGTGAGAAAGGGTAATGCCAATCGTGAAATAGTAAGGTGGATAGCCTAGTTGGCGTCTGATACCCATTTCATAGGCATAAAAGCCTTCGTAGTCTTGGTCTTTTGCAAATCGAATAGCGTAGTGCTGAGGATTATAAGACTGTATCAAGACCTGACCTGCTTTTTCAGCACGTCCTGCCCGACCTGCCACCTGAGTCAAAAGTTGGAAGGTTCTCTCAGAAGAACGGAAATCTGGTAGATTCAATGCCGTATCCGCATTGAGAACTCCGACTAAGGTCACATTGGGAAAATCCAATCCCTTGGCAATCATCTGAGTACCCAGTAAAATATCTGCTTCTCCTCGCCCAAACTGGTCAAGAAGAGCTTGGTGACTACCTTTCTTACGAGTCGTGTCCACATCCATCCGCAAAACGCGGGCCTGCGGAAAGAGTTCTGCCAGCTCATCATAAGCCTTCTGTGTCCCCGTCCCGTAGTAACGAATACTGCGACTCTTACAGTTGGGGCAAACGTGAGGAATATCCTTCGAAAAACCACAATAATGGCAGTTCATAGTCTTGGTATCCATGTGCAAGGTCAAGGAAATGTCACAGTTAGGACAAGTATCCACCGTCCCACACTCCCGACACATAACAAAGCTAGAATAACCACGGCGATTGAGCATAAGAACCACCTGCTCTTTTTTAGCCAGACGATCTTGAATGGCTTCTAGCAAGGGAGGCGTAAAGTTTGACGTCTCGTTTTGTCCGATATAGTCCCGAAAATCAATTACTTGAACCTCAGGGATTGTAGCCAAAGGATTAGCCCGTTGGGTCAGACGTAAATGTTGATAAACGCCTTTACCAGCCCGAGCACGGCTTTCCAGACTAGGAGTTGCCGAACCAAGTACCAGGGCTGCTTGGTTGTACTGGGCTCGTAAAATGGCTACCTCTCTGGCGTGGTAACGGGGATTGCTGTCCTGCTTATAAGTCGCTTCATGCTCTTCATCGATAATCATAACCCCCAGATTTTTCAGCGGAGCAAAGATGGCAGATCTGGCACCCACAACAACTTGAGCGTCTCCACGTTCCACTTTGCGCCATTCGTCATACTTTTCACCATTAGACAGGCCTGAGTGAAGAATGGCCACTTTCTCACCAAATCGAGCAATAAAACGCTCCGTCATTTGTGGAGTCAAGGAAATCTCAGGCACCAGCAAAATAGCTGTCTTGCCCTTGTCTAAGGCTCCTTGGATAATCTGCAAATAAACCTCGGTCTTCCCACTTCCTGTAATCCCTTGAAGGAGGAAGGGAGGCTGATGACTGCCAATCGCACTCACAACCGCATCACGCGCCCGTCTTTGCTCTGGATTCAACTCCAAAGGCTGACTTGCTTCAATGCCTTCAAAATAAGCAGCCGAGCGTTGCACTTCCTTTTGGACTATGGTCACAGCACCTTGTTCGACAAAGAAGTTGACTTGCTCCCGCGAATAGAACTCTAGCAAACTAGCCAAGGAGGCACTCTCAGGATGAGACAATAAATAGTCTCTCAATTCCAACTTTTTCTTAGCGCGTGCAGAAATCTCGACACCTTCTAATCGAGCAAGATTCACCTTATACCAAGACTGGGTCTTGACCTTCTTTTGATCGACTGCCTGATATTCCAGACCAAGCAAGCCTTTTCTAGTCAAACGCATCATTTCAGCTTGCTTACCTAAATCTAGAGAAGAAAAGGCAAGCGAATCCTCTGAACCAAACAAGCGCTCTCGGTCTTCCTGACTCAGACCTGCCATAGGATAGAGAATTTTGTCATAGCTAGAGTTCAGAAATCCCGGTAACATAGCCTTGAGGATGGAGATTTTATAGGAGAAGACGGACTTGCGTAACTCCTCAGCCAGCCAGAGTTGTTCTTGCGTGAGAACAGGAGAAAAATCCAGCACCTCCGCAATATCTTTTAAATCTTGCTCCATCTCTTCTTTAGATGATTGAAAATCCAAACCAAGAACAATCCCTTGAATCAGGCGATTCCCCTTACCAAAAGGCACATGAACCCGCATCCCAACTTCTAGCATTCCCTCAAATTCCTTAGGAATCCTGTAACTATAGGGCTGGTCCGTCTGCATCAAGGGCACATCTACGATAATATTAGCTAGGACCATCTTCTCACCTCCTCCTTGTCAGTACATTCTTGCAATAGAAAAAATAAGATTGAGTCCCCCCAACCTTAAATTTTTTCACCATCTTCTTTTTCTTTAGCGATTTGCTCTTTGATTTTCTTTTCTTCTTCTTCTTTGCGGCGTTTTTCTTCTTCGATACGGCGACGCACTGCTTCACGTTTTCCTTCTGGATCTGGGTGAATTGTAACGTTTCCTGATTCGATTTCTTCTAAAGCGCGAAGAGTTGATTTTTCAGATTTGAAACCTTGAGTTGCTGGCGCACCTGCTTCCAATTCGTGGGCACGTTTTGCTTCCAAAATTACGAGTGAATATTTTGATGGAACCTTGTCGAGCAAGGTATCAATAGAGGGTTTTAACATCATTTGCTTGTACCTATTTTCTAAATTTTATCGGGTAGTTGGAGATTTCGGTAACATCTCCTGATAGTGACCAATGACACGATCCACACGGAAGTGCTCTGCTTCGATCACACGTTTGACACGCTCAGCAGCTAGGGGCACCTGATCGTTGACAATCGCATAATCATACTCACGCATGAGGGCAATTTCTTCCTTGGCTTTTTCGATTCGTTGGGCAATCACTTCTGCGCTATCTGTTCCACGTCCTACCAAGCGATCTTGCAATTCATCCAAATCTGGTGGTGTCAGGAAGATAAAGACAGCATCTGGAACCTTTTTCTTGACCTGAAGAGCACCTTGAACCTCAATTTCAAGGAAAACATCGATTCCCTTGTCCAAGGTTTCATTGACATAGGTCAGAGGTGTTCCATAGTAGTTGCCGACATATTCTGCGTATTCCAACATCTGTCCTTGACGAATCAGTTCTTCAAATTCTTCGCGAGTACGGAAGAAATAGTCAACACCGTCCACTTCTCCAGGACGTTGTGCGCGTGTCGTCATCGATACAGAGTATTGAAATTGGTTTTCAGAACTCTCAAAAATCTCTCTTCTAACCGTTCCTTTTCCAACCCCTGAAGGACCAGAAAAAACGATTAGTAAGCCTCGGTCTGCCATTGTGTCTCCTTTAGTCAGTCTGTGAAATAACATTTCTCTAGAATAATGGCAAAAGCCAGATTATCCTTTACAGTCTTTCTATCTAGTGTAACAAAAAAGCAGTAATTTTTCAACTGCTCTTTCTTATTTATTTAGCATAATCTACTGCACGAAGCTCGCGAATCACGGTTACCTTGATATTTCCTGGATAATCGAGATTGTTTTCAATTTTCTCACGAACTTTGTGAGCCAAGATTGTGACTTTGTCGTCCTTGATTTGTCCTGGATTGACCATGATGCGGATTTCACGTCCTGCTTGAAGGGCAAAGCTATTTTGTACCCCTTCAAAGCCGTTAGCAATTTCTTCCAAATCATGGAGACGCTTGATGTAGCTTTCAAGAGACTCACTACGAGCACCTGGACGTGCCGCGCTCAAGGCATCTGCTGCAGCAACGATCACTGCAATCACACTTTCTGCTTCGACATCACCGTGGTGGCTAGCAATCGTATTGACCACAACTGGGTGTTCCTTGTACTTACGAGCCAATTCCATACCGATTTCAACGTGGCTACCTTCAACCTCGCGGTCAATGGCTTTCCCGATATCGTGAAGGAAACCAGCACGACGGGCAAGAGCCGCATTTTCACCAAGCTCGCTCGCCATGATACCAGCCAACTTAGCAACTTCAATCGAATGGCGCAAGACATTTTGTCCATATGAAGTACGGAACTGCAAACGTCCCATAATCTTCATCAAGTCAGGGTGAAGGTTTGGCGCACCAATTTCATAGGCAGCAGCCTCACCGTACTCACGAATCTTATTGTCAATCTCTAGGCGGTTTTTCTCAACCAGCTCTTCGATACGAGCTGGATGAATACGACCGTCCTTGAGCAACATTTCCATAGTCATACGGGCAATTTCACGACGAATCGGGTCAAATCCTGATAAGGTCACCACTTCTGGTGTATCATCGATAATGACATCGACCCCTGTCAAACTTTCAAAGGTACGAATGTTACGACCTTCACGACCAATAATACGTCCCTTCATAGTATCGTCTGGCAGATGAACTGTTGAGTTTGTTGACTCCGCCACATATTCACCAGCGATACGTTGCATAGCTTGAACCAGGATATCCTTGGCCATTTTGTCAGAACGTTCCTTGACCTCTTGCTCAGCTTCACGAATACGGCTAGCAATCTCCTTGGTCAAGTTTTCCTCTGTCTGAGCCAAGATAATATCTCGTGCTTCTGCCTGAGACAGGGCACCAATACGCTCTAACTCTGCTTCTTTTTGTCTTTCGACTTCCTCTAATTGCTCTTCACGCGCATCAAGGTTTTTCGCTCTATCAGAAATACTTTGTTCTTTTTGTTCAAGTGTTTGTTCTTTACTCGTCAAATTGTCGTCCTTACGGTCAAGGCTAGTAGCTCTCTCGGTCAAACGACTTTCGATTTGTTTGAGTTCTTGACGTTCTGATTTGAATTCAGCGTCCACTTCTTCACGGTATTTTCTGGCTTCTTCTTTGGCCTCCAATAGTGCTTCTTTTTTAAGAGACTTGCTTTCACGCTTGGCTTCATTAACAAGTAAATCTGCTTCACGCTCAGCTTGTCCACGTAAATTAGTTGCTTCTTGTTCAGCATTTAAAAGCATCAACTCCGCAGCTTCCTGAGATGATTTCATCTTAGCTGAGATGCTGACATATCCAATGACTAAACCAATGATGACGGCAAAAACAGCAATCGCAAGCGACATGATTTCCATGTTTTTACCTCATTTTATTGTTATTCCGAATGACATACATTCTTTTACATTCTACCATAAAAAAGTGATTTTCACAAACTTAAAATATAATATGTTTTGAGGAATTTTGAGCACGTTTACCTAAAATTTATTAGTTCAATCTCTATTTCTTAGAAGTTATAGCTTAGTAAAAATTATAGAAAAAGCCTACTTCGCAGTAGACTTAGTAATGATCTTTAAAGGACAAGAAAGCCACGCTATCTCCATCCATCATATAAATCAAGCGATTTTCTGCGTAGATACGACGTGACCAGGCTCCTTGGTAGTCATACTTGAGTGGTTCTGGCTTACCTATTCCTGTAAAGGGATCACGTTGAATATCCTTGATTAGTTTATTGATTCTTTTTAACGTTTTCTTGTCCTGAGTTTGCCAGTAGCAATAATCAACCCAGGCATCTTCTGTAAACTTGAGCAGCATTTCTTACTCCTCAATAACATGGACTTGAGTGCTTCCAGCACGAACTTGAGCCATTCCTCGCAAAACCTTATCAGAAAGTTCCTTATTTTGAGCGATTCTCAGTGTTTCTTGGATACTATCCCATTCGCTCTTTGAAAGAACTACAATGTCCTCATCTGGATTTTTATTAACCACCGTCAAAGGCTCAAATTCATCATTTACCTTTTTCATGTAGTCTTTTAAATGATTTCGGAATGTTGAGTAAAGAACTGCTTCCATAACCATACCTCGTTTTACCTCTTTTCCACTATTATACACAAAAAGAAAGAAATTGTCAGGAACTTGTACAAGATTTTCTTTTCTATCTATTTATACTCAATGAAAATCAAAGAGCAAACTAGGAAACTAGCCGCAGGCTGTACTTGAGTACGGCAAGGCGACGTTGACGTGGTTTGAAGAGATTTTCGAAGAGTATTATTCGTAAAAAATCTCAAAAAGCCTACATTTCAGTAGACTTAGTTTGTTTCTATTCTAATCGGTACTCTTCCAAAATTCTGTTCTGCTATACTTAGATTTCCTAGTTGGTAAATCTGGTCTGCCTTTTGAGTCATGACATCCCAAGGTTCTTTGCCAATTCGGCTGACTAGACTGACCTGACCTTTCAAAGACTTGAGATGTTGCCTGCCTTTTTCAGTAAATCCAAGGACATGAATGGCTTCTGGCAAGTCACCTTCTCTAGCCTGCACCAAGATATAGGTCAAGAGGCGTCTGACACGCGCCTTGGTGTAACGCTTGGTCGCAACCGCTTCAACCAAGTCTTCCACAGATTGGACTATCTTGATAGCATCCTTGATGCGCACTGCCATTTCTTGATTGACCTGATAGATGGTGGTTAGGTCGGGATTTGACAAGATTTGATAGCGGAGCAAAGGAAAATAGTCATCCCAGCTCACCTTACTGGCCTGCTCAAAAAGGTTAACAGAAGGCATAAAGTGTTCTAAGAAATCTTGGTCTGATTGATGCTGACGTAGTGCTGTCGCCGAGGCAAAGTCCACATCCTTATCCACAGAATGGTAACCTGCCCCTTGACGCTGAATCGGATGGAGTTTGATCTTGCGTCCTGCAACTGCCTTGGCATAGGCCAGAGCAAGAACATGATTGGGCGTATTGCCAGAAAAATCAAGACCAGCAAATTCCTTCCACATGGCTTGGGTTTTCTGGGGATAAGAGAGGGAATCAGGCAAATTTTCCACAAATTTCTCCATCTCAACCCCCTGCTCTGTGTATAAGTCAGCGATTTTTTGATAATCTAGAACTTCCTCCGTCCCAAAAGCGAGGCTATCAATGCCCAACCTAGCCAAGATATCCACAGCTCCTTGGCCGAAGAAATCCGCCGCCTGAACACTGACTAAAAAGGGCAATTCCACTACCAAGTCTGCGCCATTTTCCAGCGCCATCTGGGCCCGTGTCCACTTGTCAACGATAGCAGGCTCGCCTCTCTGCATGAAATTCCCAGACATGGCAACAATTTTCAGTCCCTCAGCCTGATCCAGCAGGTATTTATGCCCATTATGAAAAGGATTAAACTCCGCGATAATACCTGTGATGGTCATAGTGCTCTCCTACTTCTGCGCCACAAAAAACCAACGGGTGCTGGTTTCTGTTGGCTTCTTGTCCTCAAAGTCTGCATAGAGTTTGAAGGATTTGAAACCAGCCTGTTCCAGCAAAATATCATAGGTCAGGATCTCATAAGTCCGCTCCTCATGAACTTCATCGTGGCGACTAAAAGAACCGTCAGCCTCCTTGATAAAAAAGGTCAACTCATGCACGATGGAGTGAGGAGCTTCGTCCTCGTAGGTATCCCAGAGCATGGCGAAGTCTTCCGCATTTTCATGGTAAGAATAGCCTGGAAAAACTTCATCTGTCTGGTAGGTTGAATGCACATCAAAGATGAAAACTCCATTTTCATTAAGGGCATTATAGACTTCCTTAAAAACATCCCCTACTTCCACTTCATCCTGCATGTAGCAGACAGAGTCCGAGTAACACGTGACAAAATCATATTGACCTGCCTTGGACAAATCCAGCATATTGCCTTCAATAAAGTCAATCTTTTGTTTAGCTGAAGAAGCTCTCTTCTCAGCAATCTTCAACATATCCCCACTCAAGTCAAGTCCAGTCACATCAAAACCAGCCTGAGAGAAGCGCACAGATTGAATTCCTGTCCCACAAGCCAGCTCCAAGAGTTTCTTTCTCTCCTTGGTCTTAGGCAAATGACGCAGCGAAAAATCCGTCCATTTATCGTATAAACTATCATCCATCACTGCATCGTAAACAGCCGCAAAGGTTTCATAAGTTGCCATAATCATGATACCAAGAGCCTCCATGGCAAACACCACTCGCCCTTTACCTTTCAATCAATTTTTTCTAAAATAAGCAAAGAAACCCAGTTGACTACAACTGAGTTCATCTTCTAAGCAAGAGCTTCTGAAATATCTACTGAATCCGCCTCATGCCATAGTTTTTCTAGGTTATAGTGGGCACGCATTTCTTCTGAAAAGACATGCACAACGACAGCACCAAGGTCCAGCAAGACCCAACCTCCTGCTGCGTCGCCTTCGACATGACTGCCTTTAAAGCCTGCATCAGCTACTTTTTCACGAATGTTATCAGCGATAGCGTCCAACTGACGGCTATTCATTGAGCTAGTGATAACAAAATAGTCCGTCACGCTAGTCAAATCTTGTACGTCAAGTGCGAGAATATCCTCCGCACGTTTCTCATCAGCCGCTTTCACGACTAGTTCTAGTAATTCTTTTTCGTTCATTTAGTCCTCTTTCAAATAGTGCACAAAGGCGTTATAGGTTTCAAGGGTTTGGGGATAGATAGGGAATCCCTGATGAGCTAAATGCTCCACAGTGCGAGCTGTCTCATAAGCTACTGCCTTATTAAGTGACAAACTTGCAATCTCACGCGCCACATCTACTCCAGGAAAGGCTCGATTGTGCTCGATATAGTCTGCGACATAGATGACCTTATCTAAGTCTGTCATCTGACCAGCCCCAACTGTATGGATTTCAATAGCTCGTAGAATTTCAGAATCATGCAAATTCAAATCTTCCTGAATCTTGTAGATGCCAACCATACCATGCCAGACATTATTGCCCCAATTTTTGAGGTCAGGGTCTAGCTGATAACGGTCAATCAAATTCAGAAATTCCTGATCTGACAACTTTTTAGCATAGTCATGAAGAAGGCCTGCTAGTCCTGCTTTCTCGGTATCGACTCCAAATCGCTGAGCCAGTTCTATGGCTGCACGCTCCACACCCAGACAATGGGTTAAACGTTTTTCAGGTAGAAGCTCTGCCATTTTTTCCAACAAAGCCTCACGGGAGCAGTTGATATAGTCTTGATAGGCCATCAGTAGAGTCCCTCCTTTTCGATGTAGTCTAGCACAGGCTGAGGCAGGAGAAAGTTGGGTTTCCGACCTTGGGCAAGGAAGTCACGCACCATGCTGGACGAGATATCCATGAGAGGCACATCCACCCAGATAACTGGATAGGAAGTCCCTGCCTTGTAGCGTGGGCGCTGAACTCCCACAAACTGAACCATATCAACCAGTTCATCAATTCGGTACCACTTAGGCAGATAGTCCACCATATCGGCACCGATAATGAAGTAATAGTCCGTGTCTGGATGTTGCTCTGTCAAAATCTTCATGGTGTCGTAGGTGTAAGAAATGCCCTTGCGCTCCAACTCAATGGTTTCAATGGCTAGTCCTTCAATCCCCTCAATAGCCAACTCAAGCATCTTGAGACGATGGTGTTCAGGGATTGTTTCCTTTTTATCTACATGAGGAGGTTGGTATTCAGGCATAAGTAGAACTTGGTCCAGTCCCAACTGCTGGCGTACTTGGTCAGCAACAATCAGATGCGCATTGTGAACAGGGTTAAAATTCCCCCCTAAAATCCCGACTTGTTTGCGTTTTTTCTCCTTGATTTCTGGCTCCAACTCTACCTTGGTAAAGGGAGTCAATAGTTCGATTGCCATAGGCTAGTCTCCTTCAATTCTCTGTAAAACAGTTGTTTGGAGTATGTTTTTAGATTTCTTTGACTTTTTTAGAAATCTTGCGATTTTCTTTCTTGCTAGATTGTTTATACAAAATCAAGATGCGTCCGATTTTTTGGACTGTATCCACACCAATTTCTTCTTCCAAGATTTCAGCTACTTCGTGGATATTTTCATCGGTGTTTTGCAAAAGAGTCACCTTGATCAATTCACGGGCGTCAAGAGCTTGACGGACGCTGGTTTTGATTTGATCGTTAAGGCCATTTTTCCCAATTTGGATGATGGGTTTGAGGGTGTGTGCCTGGCTGTTGAGGAAGGCACGTTGTTTTGATGTTAATGACATAATTTTCTTCCTTGTTTTTTGATAGTTATTTTAGGTGGTGAGGGACGGTCGGAACTAATTTTCCAAAGATCTCATCTTTGAAAAATGGATTTCCTGACCTCACAATTGAGCCTTGGTCTCAATTGTGCCCCTTGCCAATCTACAGATTGGCAAAACACCACGGCAATAACTATCTTTTTATGAGCTCACTTTGTTCGCTCAGTGATTTCATTTTAAATGATTGCTTTTCGTGCGACGACGGCGACGCCTTCTGGTGCCCAGACGGCGACTTTGGCGGTGCCTGTTACGCGGATCCAGCCGAGTCCAGAGATGACTAGGTCTGTCTTGTCCTTAATGGTAAATACATGCTCAACCAGTTTAGGAAAATCTTCTTTTTCCTTACTATTTGGTGGTGTTAGAAGGTTTCCAAGATGCTTGTCGTAAAAGGCACTAGCGCCTTCTAGCTTGGTACGGTGGAGTTTGAGTTCATTGTCAAAGAAAGCAGTAAATCCTTGTTTTTCTCCTGAAATGAAGTCAAAGCGTCCGAGACCTCCTAAAAACAGGGTTTGTTCAGGATTGAGCTGATAGGTTTTAGGCTTGATTTCCTTTTTAGGACTGACATACTTGAGGTTTTTGGCCGTCAAGTAGTGAGCCATCTGGTGGCGGTGGATGATCCCCGGCGTATCGTAGATATAAGAACCGTCGTCAAGCGGAATCTCAATCTTGTCCAAGGTTGTTCCTGGGAAACGAGAAGTTGTGATGACGTTCTGGTCACCCGTAATTTCTTGGATAATAGCATTGATAAGAGTTGATTTTCCAACGTTGGTTACACCGACCACATAGACATCGCGGCCCTTACGGTAGTGTTCAATCTTGTCAATGACTTCCTTAATGGCATGTTTATTTTGGGCTGAAGTTAGGACGACATCCACAGGACGAAGTCCTTCTTCGTGGGCACGTTCCATGAGCCACTGGCTAATCTTGCCCGTCTTAACTGACTTAGGGAGGATATCTTTTTTATTTCCCACCAAGAGAACATCGTTCCTCGAGACAAAACGTGGCAAGCCTGGGATAACAGAGCCATTAAAGTCAAAGATATCAATGACATTTACCACTAAAGCATCACTGTCTCCCACCTCGTGCAAAAGCTTGAGGAAATCATCATCCGTCAACTGGACATCCGTGATTTCATTGTAGTGGCGGAGACGGAAACAGCGTTGGCAATAGACTTCACCAGTCTCCAAACCTTTTTCAAGTGCCGACTGGGGAGTAAAACCAAGACCAGCCTTGTCTGTCGTCTGAATGGTTGCTCCACAGCCAATACAGAGAATTTCTTCCATAGTTAAATTCCTTTTTTATATGTAATCGGTCCGTACGTTTCAGTGATTTTTCGCATGACACGGCGCTCACGAGCTCGGTTAATCTGCGTTTTGATCGAGTCATGTTGGACCAAGGGTTTGACTAAAATCGAGCGAATGCCAGCACGGTGGGCTGCTCGAATATCTGTCATGAGCTGGTCGCCAACCATGACCACTTCACTTTTCTCATAGTGAAATTCCTTCATGGCACGATTAATCCCAAATGTGAAGGGCTTCAGAGCCCAATAAACGTAATCAATCCCAAACTTCTCAACTGCTCGTTGGACGCGTTTCTTAGTGTTATTTGAGACCACGATAATGCGAATGCCCGCATCCTGAAGATCATGTAACCATTGCTTCATCTCTGGCGTCCCGTCAGGGTTGTTCCAAGCAATGAGGGTATTGTCCAAATCGACCAAAACAGCCTTGATCCCCTGCGCCTGCAGGCTTGGGACTGTCAGATCATAGACTGCTTCCACAGCAAAATCTGGCATGTAATTTTCAATCGCCATTCTGGCTCCTTTTCTTAACTTTTTTTCGCAATTTTCCTTAATAACAATGACAAAACAATCCATAAACCTGCACTAGCCAAACTGATGTAGAGCCAAGCATGGGGTTCATCTGTTAAAGGTAGGGGAACATTCATTCCGAAAAAGCCTGTCACTACTGCCAAAACCGCTAGCAACACTGAAATGATGGTAAGAGTTGTCAAATTATCATTCAGATTATTGTTTAGGATGTTGTTGTAAGATGCTGATAGTTGTTGGAGGACTTGAGAAATCAAGTCTGTCATGGATACCAGCTGATGAGCCTCAATCATGGCATCATCAAACTGTTCTCTCTCAATCTCGTTAAAACTGCGATAGAGGGCATGCCCTTGAATATGCTCCAGCAACATGCGATTTTGCTTGGCAGCCGCAGTAAGATAAACCATACCGGTCTCCAAGTCGGAAAGGGCAAAAAGATTTTTCTTAGTCGTCCGCTGGCGCAAGAGCCCATTTACCTCATCCTTACTCTTGTCCATCTGCTCGATGACAGGGTAGTAGGCATTGCTGATGATTTCCAGACTGGCAAAGAGAAACTTGTAAATCGAAAGCATGTCATGACTCTCCAGATAACGGGTCATCTGTTCAATGACATAGGCGTTCTTGGTATTACTAATGGTAATCAGGCGACGATGTTCCACGATAAAGGTCATAGGAAAGGCTTCATAGTATGCCTTATCTTTTTTCAAGTTCAAGACATTGTAGATAAAGGTTACAGTCCCATTTTCACGGTGATAATCCATGTGGGCACGCTCATTTCTATCCAGCGCATATTCGATGGTTTCCTTGTCCAAACCGTAGATTTCAGAAAGGTCCTCTAGTTTTTTCAACTTGTCCAAATCTAAGTTAATCCAGGTACAACCATTGCCCAACTGTTTTTCTAAAAACATCTTCTCTCCTTTACCAAACTCTTTCTATTGTACCATAAATCTGCTAAAATTTCAGGCCTGGTCTGTCCGAGAGAAATTGCTGACAACGGTGATATTCCGATTGGGAACGAAGTGCAGAACCTGGTCTTCTCCTCTGAGTTGCGTTGTTCGAATGCCAACACTAACCACCTTGCCCGATACAGTAATAGGACCATTTGTCAGAACAACCTCATCTCCTACATCCAGTTGACGTTCAAAGAGGATGAAAAAGCCATTGATGACATCAGACAGAAAACCTTGGGCTCCCATCCCAATAGCCACCCCAGCAATCCCAGCTCCAGCAAGCAAACTAGAAACTGGCAAACCCAAAATAGACAAGATACAATAAAGCAAAAAGAAATAAAGGGTATAATTAAACACATTCTCTAATAAACGTGAGATGGTTTTTTGGCGCCCGACATCATGACGAGACATTTTTAGAGAAGGTTTGACAATTCTCTGCACCATTGTATGAAGCAGTTTTTTAGCTATGTAGAATAGCAAAAATAGAAATAACAGAGAAAGTACCTTGGTTAAGATATTTTCAATAATCGTTGTTATATCAAGCTTATTGAGGTAGGTTTGAATAAATTCTTTCATAGAAAACTCCTTTCATTTATTATACCATACTTTTACAAGTGATGAATCTCCATAAATATTCAAAAATAATAGCCAAAATAGACAGAAAATTCTTGATTTTAGCTCATATTTATACTATAATCATAAACATTACACAACAAAGGAGATTGTTATGAAAAAATTCATTCATGCTTGGAATAAGGCAAGCCTAATCAAACGGATTTTGATTGGCATGCTTATTGGAGGAACCCTAGGGCTGACACTTCCTAACATTTCAGGAATTGGTTTACTTGGAGATCTCTTTGTTGGTGGCCTCAAAGCCATCGCACCTATTCTAGTCTTTGCCCTCGTTGCCAATGCCCTTTCCCAACATCAAAAGGGGCAAGATAGCAACATGAAAACGGTTATCTTCCTTTACTTGGTGGGAACCTTTGCAGCGGCACTTGTTGCTGTCCTAGCAAGCTTCATCGTCCCTGTTGAGATTACCTTAAATAGTGCCAATACAGAAATCGCACCACCAGATGGAATTGGACAAGTCCTCAGCAACCTCTTACTCAAACTGGTTGACAATCCAGTCAATGCCCTTGTCACAGCCAACTACATCGGTATCCTATCTTGGGCAGTTGTTTTTGGTATTGCAATGAGAGAGGCCAGCAAAAATAGTAAAGAATTGCTGAAAACCATGGCTGATGTGACTTCTAAGATTGTCGAATGGATTATCAACCTAGCTCCCTTTGGAATCCTTGGCCTTGTCTTCAAAACCATCTCTGATAAGGGAATCGAAAGCCTAGCTAACTATGGAATCTTGCTTGCCCTCTTGGTGACAACCATGTTCTTTGTAGCTCTAGTAGTCAATCCACTAATTGCCTTCCTCTTTATGAAGAGAAATCCTTATCCCCTCGTTTGGAAATGCTTGCGTGTCAGCGGTGTAACTGCCTTCTTCACTCGTAGTTCTGCGGCTAACATCCCTGTCAATATGAAACTTTGCCACGACCTCGGACTAGATCCAGATACCTATTCAGTTTCTATCCCACTCGGTTCTACTATCAACATGGCCGGAGCAGCGATTACTATTAACGTTTTGACCCTTGCTGCAGTAAATACTTTGGGAATCCCTGTTGACTTTGCGACAGCCTTTGTACTCAGTGTAGTAGCAGCCATCTCAGCCTGTGGTGCTTCTGGTATCGCTGGAGGATCCCTCCTTCTTATCCCAGTTGCTTGTAGCCTTTTCGGTATTTCTAACGATATTGCCATGCAAGTTGTTGGGGTTGGATTTGTGATTGGAGTTATCCAAGACTCATGTGAAACAGCCCTCAACTCTTCTACAGATGTCCTCTTTACCGCCGTTGCCGAATACGCAGCAGCCCGTAAAAAATAACTCATAAAGGCAAGCCTGCTCAGGTCTTGTCTTTTACGCTTTTATCTAACTTACTAGGAAATCCTTATGTCTATTAGCCAACGTACGACCAAGCTCATCTTAGCTACCTGTCTTGCCTGCCTTCTTGCTTATTTTCTCAATCTTTCCTCAGCAGTTTCGGCCGGAATCATCGCTCTCTTGAGCCTATCTGATACGCGTAGAAGTACTTTAAAACTGGCCCGAAATCGTCTTTTTTCCATGCTTCTAGCTCTAGCCATTGGTGTTTTAGCTTTTCACTTGAGCGGATTTCATATCTGGAGCCTCGGCCTCTATCTAGCTCTTTATGTGCCTATAGCCTACAAGATGGGCTGGGAAATTGGTATCACACCAAGCACTGTTTTGGTTAGCCATCTCTTGGTACAAGAGTCAACCTCTCCAGACCTTCTAGTCAATGAATTCCTTCTCTTTGCTATCGGTACAGGATTTGCTTTGCTGGTCAACCTCTACATGCCTTCACGAGAAGAGGAAATCCAGCACTACCACACGCTGGTGGAAGAAAAGTTAAAAGATATCCTCCAGCGCTTCAAATATTATTTATCCAGAGGGGATGGACGCAACCGAGCACAGCTGGTAGATGAATTAGACACCCTTTTGGAAGAAGCCCTCAGGCTGGTCTATTTGGATCATTCTGACCACCTCTTTCACCAGACTGATTACCATATTCACTACTTTGAGATGAGACAGCGACAAAGTCGTATCCTGCGAAACATGGCCCAGCAAATCAACACCTGTCACCTAGCTGCCAGCGAGAGCCTGATTTTGGCCCAACTCTTTTCAAAAATTGCAGGGCAACTGAGCCAGACCAATCCTGCTTCTGATTTACTAGATGAAATCGAACGCTATCTAGAAGTCTTCCGTAACCGCAGTCTGCCCAAGACAAGAAAAGAATTTGAAACCCGCGCCACCCTTCTTCAACTCCTACGTGAAGCCAAGACCTTCATCCAAGTAAAAGTTGACTTTTACAAAAAATATGGACAGTAAAAAAAGAAAACTTCAGACCAATCACAAAAAGTGAAAATCTGGAGTTTTCTTTTATTTGTAAGTTAGCACCATAAAGGTTAATAGTAGGATGAATAAGGCCAAACTCACCAATAAAGTGAAGACCTTTACCAGGGTGTTGCTCTGCCAGTAGCTTGGTTTACCAATATTACTGGTAGCATCCATAGAGAATAATTGATTTTGGCGGGGTTGTATGGTTACCAATACAATCAAAGCAAGAGAGAGGACAATAGCTAAAACAATCAGTATGTCAATCATAGGCCTACCTCAAAATTCCTAGCAGTGTAAAGAGCAAACCGATTAGAATCATTAAACCCAAGATGAGTGAAAAAGTTTTACTAATCTTTTCCCCTCGGGTTTCTTTTTCCTTCTTGATGGGTTTTTGTTTCAACTCTTCCATGCGACCTTCAACGTCTTTGTAAAATAAATCTTCGTCTGACATATTAGCCTCCTAAAACAGTTTGCATGGTTTCCTGATATCGCACCAAGTCAACATAGTTTGCATGCTGGCCTTGTTTGCCAAGTGCCTGACGCATTTGCTCAACATCTGAAAGAGCTAGTTTAATGGTCTCAACCAAAGCAGAAACCTCACTACTTTCAAATAGATGGTCTGGAGCGATATAAAGTCTATTGTGTACCGTTTGGTTGAATCCAAGAATCAAGAGATTGTGTTCAAAGGCCTGACGTACTGCCTGCAACAACTCATTGCTGTGATTGATATCCAAGTAAATATCCGACAGTTGATACAGTTCCTGAATCTTCTGTGGACTAGCATTCTGGTAAAGGACCACATTAGGATAACGAAGCATATCTAAGAGCTTAGAAGACATCTCTGTCACCGCTGCGATGCGGAACGTAACATCAGGCAAGGTTTCTACTATTGCTTCTATATGCTCAATCTGATCTGAATTAGTCAAAATTAAGGCATCTCGTCTTAGGAAATTATCTCGTTTGAACTGGTAATGGTAACCCAAGTGCACAAACTGATCATGGTATTTCTCGTCAGTCAACTCTAAAGCACGTTCATAAGTCTCCTTGTTTGGAATGATGATTTTCTTAGTACGCACATCATCACTTTCCAAAATCAACTGCATATTGCCTGGAATAGCATCATAGAGAGGTTCCTGCCACACCAAAACATCTGAGCCAGATTTATCTGGATGATGGAAGGAAACCAAGAAAGCAGTCGCTAGGGTGTTAAAGATAAGCTGACTTGTATCTATTTCCAAATCTTGCAAAAAGAAGGTGATAAATTCAACCTTATTTGCAAAGTAACGAATGGACTGACCAGGTAAGGTCAATAAGATGTCACCCGTCACATGGTTTTCAAGTAATACCTCCCGGCCATTGACATCTTGGTAAATCGTCATAATCGGCTCACTATCTGCGCTATAGGTCGTTGTAGCAAAACAAGCTCCGAAACGATTGTAATGATCAACTTGACGGACTCGACCTTCCAAGTCTTTCCAATCTACCTGTTTAAGCAAGCGAGCCTGCATTCCATCAGCATAATGAATAACGGCTCTCTCCTGTGTCATATCTTCAATACGAGCAGACTGATTATTTCCTGAAATTTCCCAAAAAGCTGGAACAGGGACTTGGTTAAAATAGAGAGGTTTCCCCTTTTCATATCCTAGATAATAAGTAAAAGGAGATACTAGACCATCAGGCAGAAAACCACCTGCATCGATGACTACTCCAAGTTGAGAAAGACCAGTAGCGACTAGACTTTCATGTAAATCTCGACTTTCTTGACTGTAACGATCATAAAGTTCAATCATGGAGCACCTCCTCTACTGTTTTCTTCCACTTTTCTAAAATTTCTTCGGTCAAGAAACCTTCTGCAATTTGGTAAGAATGGGCACGCATGTCCGCCAAACGATTTTCATGATACAATTGACAAATCTTAGCTGCATAATCTTGCTTGATTTGGTCTTCTACATGGTCAGATGAACTTGGAATCAGATAACCATTTTTCCCATCTTCTATAAATGTCTGATTACCATAAGGTACATCAAAACCAATTAGAGGTAGACCTGAACCAATTGCTTCCATCAAGGTCAAACCAAATCCTTCGCTAGTTGAAGCAGTCAAGTAGACCTCATACTGGCTATAAATCTGCGAAAGTTCCGCATGTCCCTTGAGTTGGATATAATCCTCAGCCTGATGATTTGCAATAATTTCTCTGAGCAGAGAATCCTCTCCACCGCTACCATAAATATCAAAGGTTAATCCAGGGATTTCCTTACGCGCCTCAATGACCGCCTTGACCAACCAGTCAATGTGTTTTTCTTTAGCAAGACGTGAAGCCGTAATCAATGAAAATGGTTTGCGTCCTTGACTTGACTCAGTTAATGCATCAATACTTCCTACAGGAATGGTAACAATCTTTGGACGATGCTGAGTATATTTGGCAAATTGCTCTTGTAGAACTTCCTTTTGTCTGTCAGTTGATACGATAAAGAAATCAACCTTATCCGCATTGGTAAACTGATAATCATAATAGTTATTCCAGAGGATGTAATCCTCATTTGTAGCATTTTCACTATAATGCTCCGCATGAACGACTACCGCTAAATGCGCCGCTTGTGCTTCCTCAAACACAACCTGTCCAATACCTGTCTCCCTATCCAGAATGACCAAATCTGACTTGTTCAAATTCAAGGATTTCATAAAAGCACGCATGAAGGCTGGCTTCCCATAGAAAATCTTATCCTTAAAACGATAAACTTCTTCCTTCCCTTGATTCATCAAGATATCATAGGCTGGGGTCCCGTCTTCATTGTAAAAAGTTCGTTGGTATAGGACTGCAACATTGTCCTTGGGAGCAAAGTATTCGCTACAATAACGCGTATAAGAAAAGTAATCCTTCCGAATCAAGTTCCCCTTAAATACATACTCCACATATTGGACCAAGTCCTTGTTCTCATCAACCAAATAACAGGTGACAAACTTATCTTGGTCAGAAAAGAAGACACGCAAAACCTTGCCATTCTTTTCTCTACGACTTTCAACACCGTCAACAGTAGCCAAGACATCAGCTACTGTTACACTAGTTGGTGCAATCTTGATATCTGTAAAGTGATTATAAAGCCAGATAACTTGCTCATCATCAAAACCAATATTGGCTGTTAAGTGCTGAATATTATCAGCTAGAATCATATCTGTAAAGATAAATTTAGAGGGTAAATTCAAACTTCGAAAAATACCGGCACGATAGACCTGAGCATATTCTACACCGCTACTGGCCCAACCAATTCCTAAATTTATATTGTAAATTGTCATATTTTCTCCTCTTATGGAAAATGAGTCACGATTTCACCTTTTGGAGTGACCTCAACCAGCCCCATCAGGAGATTCCGTACCATATCAGCACGAATTTGCTCTTTCATCGTTTCAAAGCCTGCATAGGCTTCTTGATAATATTCTACAATTGGGTTTTTCTGTGCAGCAGATTGGCCACCGATAGCCATAGATAACTGTTGTAGATAGTCTACTTGCTCCACCCAGTTATCATCGATAGCCTTGAGTAGAGAGAGTCGTAAATACTGTTCATACAAGTCATGTTGTTCCAGTAATTCCTTCTTTTCAGAGAGTTCTCTACCCACAACTTGTCGAATAAAGGAGCGGACTTGTTTCTGATTAGATAGGTCTAGATTATCTGGAATCTCCTTTACATGGAAACTGATATTAGTAACAATAAAGTGAAACAACAATTCACGACTGGCATAGTGTTCAGACGATACCGCTTCTGTATATCTCTCAATGATATCTACAACTACATCTTCTAAGTCACGAGAACCATCTATTAGACGATTGCGTTCCTTGTAAACCATATCACGTTGGATATTCATGCTCTCCGCATACTCTAAGGTCTGACGACGGGCAGTTCGACCAGCACTGTCACTGGCATGTTGAGCCCTTTCAACTAGATTACGATACTTACGACCTTTGAGAATTTCTGGTTGCGTCATATCTTGAACTTGGTAATCTTTGTACTTTTTATGCACCCAAGAAGGACCAAATTTCTTAATAACATCGTCCTCTAAGGAAACAAAAAACTTACTCATCCCAGGATCTCCCTGACGGCCAGAACGACCACGGATTTGAAGATCAATCCGCTGACTCTCCATCCGCTCTGTTCCAATGACAATCAAGCCACCAAGCTCTGCAACTCCCTTACCGAGTTTAATATCCGTACCACGTCCTGCCATAGACGTAGCCACTGTTACTGCCCCCATCTGACCTGATTCCGCGATAATTTGGGCCTCACGCGCAGCATTATTGGCATTGAGAACGTTATGTGCAATCCCTTCACGGAGCAAGAGAGATGAATAAAGTTGAGACATTTCAACTGATCCAACAAAAACGAGTAAGGGATTTCCCTTAGCATGATACTCTTTGATGTATTCCAAAGACGCATAAACTTTCTCTGGTAAAGTTATATAGAGATTATCTGGATAATCAATCCGTTGTCTAGGACGATTGGTTGGAATCCGAATAACGGCCATATTATAAGTCTCAAGAAATTCTTTTTCTGCTACCTTTCCTGTCCCCGTCATCCCAGATACTTTTTTAAACATCTTAAATAGACTCTGATAGGTGATTGAAGCCATGGCCCTCGTTTCAGGAGACAACTTCACGTGTTCCTTGGCTTCAATGGCCTGATGGAGACCCCCCTGCAATTTGGTCATTTCCATTAAACGACCAGTCCCCTTATCCACCAATACCATCTCATTTCCACGAATGATATAGTCCTTATCTTTAGTAAAGAGCTTATGAGCTCGAATTGCATAGACTAAATGGCGAGCAAAAACCGCATGTTCTTCCTTGTAAAAATGATCTATTCCTAAGAAGCTTTCAGCAGCTTTAGCTCCCTTAGTAGTAAGCCATACCTCCTCCTTCTCCTCTTTGAAAATATAATCTTCCCCCTCGACCAGCGTTGTCACCAGTGTATCAATGATTGCATAGTAATTAGACTGAACACGGGGAGAACCCGCAATAATCAAAGGAGTTTGTGCACTATCAAGCAAGATATCGTCAATTTCATCAATAATGACATAGTTAAAAGGTCGCAAAAACTTACCTTCTTCATTCGAAGCCAGATTATCATTTAGGTAATCAAAACCTAAATTACCATTGGTTGTGTAAATGATATCCGAAGCATAGATCAGTTTCTTTTCTTCTGCTTTCATTTCCTTCTTTGGATCCCCTGTAAATGGGACCCCAATAGTCAAGCCTAGGAAACGATAAACTTGGCCCATTTCCTCTGCATCCCGCTTTGATAAATACTCATTAGGCGTAACAACCATCACACCTTGACCTGAAAGAGCGTTCAAATAGACCGGCATGGTGGCTGTTAGGGTTTTACCTTCACCTGTATTCATCTCAGCAACATTTCCGTAGTGCATGACAATAGCTCCCATGACCTGAACATCATAGGGAAACATACCTAAAATCCGCTTGTCTGCTTCACGCACCACTGCAAAAGCTTCTACTAAAAGGTCATCTAGACTTTCTCCCTTGGAAAGACGCTGACGAAACTCCACTGTTTTAGCGACTAATTCTTGATCCGAAAGAGAGGACATCTTGCCTTTTAAGCTATTGATCCTCTTTAAAATCTTTTTCACTTTCCTAAGCTGGAAATCTTGACCTAAACGTCTAAACACTTCTAATCTCCTTGATAGAAAAATGATAAAAAGTTAAGGATTCAAAACCAGCACTTAAAAGAGAAACTTGATAAGTATAACTGTCCTCTGGATAAGTAAATATGAAATCTTTCACTTTTTCTACCTTTTCTTCTAAAATATCACCATAGCGGTCAAAAAAAGTTATCTTGGTATAAACCCCATTTTCAGGCTGACAATCAAAAACCAGTGATAGTTGATATTCCTGATTTCTTTTTAGTAAGGGAAGCTGGGGCTGAGTCCGTGCAGCCTGGTAATTGACACTAGAAAGCCAAGTCTTGAGAATTTCACCAGATGGCAATAGAGGATTATAGAGCCGAACACTTTTGTCAGGGTAATAAGATACAGTTGATCCGTACATATAAGTCCCACCAACTTCTCCCCAATGAATGGACTGTCTTTGTGTGATAATCATTCTTTCTCCCTTCCAAAACCACTTGCTAGTACCATCCGATAAAAGTGGATAAACCAAGCAACATTGGTATCTGTATCATCATTGTGTCGTCCAGCAGTTCCTTTAGACAATATCTTCGCACCTGTATTACATAAATAAGACACTAATTGTTCATAAGCTTGTGGATCCATATCTTCATCCTTCATGTAGGACAAACCAAAGGTTGTCTTTGAAAAATTTGCTTGTTTAAAGACCTTCCAAAAACGCTGATCCAACTTTAACATGTGATTAAGACTTACTCCTCCAGTTTGATGTTTTAAAACATCAAAACTCGTAGGAAAAACTCTAGGACTTGCTAAACGTCCACGATTGGCTATAGTTCCTAGATTAGCCAAGGGTTTTCCGACTATAATAGCATAAGGCTCAAAAGTAGCTCCATAATAAAGTGAAGGAAATGTTCCCATAGAAAGACCTGATAAAATCAAATCCTGACGCTCAAATCCCAAATAGTCAAGATAATGAGCAATCGTCTCTTTGACCTTTCCCTCTAGCTCATCGGTTCCTAGATAAAAAGCTCCCCCCTCTAAACGTGGATCGGAGAATAAGATAAAGGGACATCCTAGACTTTTCATCATGAAGTAACCTTCAAAACCTTCCGCTGGACGAAAACCTGCAAAATAAACAGCCAAAGGCGGTTTAAAATCACCTGGGTGGAAAAAATAGTTTATTTCATCGCGCTTAGAATCATGTAGGATATTTCCACCCAATACAAACTTCCCAAATTGTTTTCGGCTCCAACGTTTATGAAGATTACCTAGTTTGATTGTTCCATAGCCTCTTGCCTCAACAGATATCGAGAGAAAATAGTCTCCATCTCGACTATCCATAAAAAGTGCTTTCTCTAAGTCATTTTCTGATACTATTATCTCTTCGAAAAAATCATCAACAGATCCACTCCAAATCTTACGGATAAGCAGACGAAAATCACAATTCCCTTGTTTCTCATACTCAAGCCACAGCTCAATAGGAAGTTCTTGTTGAACCATGATATTATAAGACCAGTATGCAAGTTGAGAAAAATCTTTACCAAAATCCCCTTCCAAACTGATATAATCAAATCCTTGATAAGAAATAGCCCCTGTAAAGTTTGAATTCACTTGTATCGTCGAAGGAAAAAGTTTATCACCATACCCACCGCCAAAAAGAGATTTACTCAAGTCATTGATTAATTGTTGGGGACTTGAAAAATCAATTGCTTGTGCACACCGCTTTTTTAATAAATCAAGAATACCCAAATCTGTCGTTTTAAAACCTTGATTATAAAAAAGAGTATGAGGCTCAATATGATGAACAAAAGGCAGTAAATCAGATAAATACTGACCATCCTCTATCAAAATAGAATGAAAACGTGTTATTTCTTCCATCTCCATCATTTTACGAAGGGCTAATGGTGAGTTAGGACAGAAATAATACCAATCCATGTTTTCAGGAATTTCATAATGATGATCCCAATTATCAATCCCTATCTGTAGGATTTTATAGTCCTTTGACATCTGTAACCTCCTCAATCCAGTGATGTAATTTATCTAAGAAACGTTGTCCAGTGTGCTCCTTAATCTTATCAATCGAATAAATCAAGGACTCATTCCACTCTTTCAACCTATCTGTATAATAATGTGCAGCCTTAGAAAATTCTGTCACATCTGTCAGCAAATAACCATTTTTTAAATGTTCAACATAGACGGTTTCAACTAGGTTGATTTGAGGAATCCCTGCACTAATCCCAGCTATCTGTGTGTAGAGATGAGGATGACTATTTAAATCCACAATCAAACGAACAAACTCTAGTGTTTTTATCAAATCTAACTCATCATTCAAGTTGACAAACTGTATGCGTAAGTCCTGGTGTTGATTTTCTTCCAGAGGATTTTCTGCATCACCATAATCAATCGACTTTCCCAGACTTTCAGATTTAATATTTTCTTGGATGAAAGACTCAACAATTCCTTCAACCTCATTCATTTGCTCCTGACTAGCAGCAAATGCTCCAAAAATCACCTCAGTATCCTTATTTTCAGCGACAAAGGACAAGACTTGAAGCAGAGCTTGGCTATCAATCCCCTGTTCAAAATCCAGTTGATAGTAAATGATGGATTCTTTCTTAGTTTGGCTTCTCCCCAATCGTAATCGGGTATCAAAAGATGATAAATGATAAAATTGATGCATTCGTTCAGGATACAACTCCTGCAACAATCGTAAACTATCCTCTCTATCCACCAAAATCAAATCAGATTTTTCAAAAGTTAAATCTAAATCCCTAAAGGTATCTTGAGGATTACGTCCAATGAAAAGACTCAACAGTTTCGGATTTTTCTTAGGTAATCGGTCTAAGACCAGCTGATCATGATGAGAATGAGAAGGAAGCATAAAAATATCCTGGTCCTTCACATACGTTTGCAGATAATTCTCAAAAAATTCTGCCACCAAATCTCCCATGTTTTGGTAGATAAGCGATTTAAAGCGATAACCAAAAATTGGATTGATTTCTACCCGTCCGCCTTCTTTTAAACGCTCTCTAAATTGCCAAACTCCCTTGGGATTCAGATATTCTTGATAGGCCGCTTGCCCATCTTCAAAAAAGATAACACTCGATACAAACCCACGATCATCCATGATATAGTGCATATCTACTTGACCATTGGGTTTAAAATACTGTATATCACTGATGAAGCCTTCAACCCCATGTTCAACCTTAGCAAATTTCTTCCCATTTTTTTGAACGATAATCGTAAAGGGACTATAAATAAATTCACAGTCATCATCCCACTCAATATCTCTGATGCTTAAAACTTGGGTATGGAGATTATGAAAATCTTGCATAACATCAAAAACGGAATAAGTATCCGTTTCCAACACCCCATGTCTATGTAAAAAATAACGTAGATGAGGCTGGTAAGCTAATACTAATAGACGAGAATCTATATCTTGCTCTTGAAAGAGCCGAATCTGGTGAAAGGTATCATCAAACTCTAGACGAAAATGAGAAAAGTACCATGGAGTGATAGTTGCATGCCATGTTCTTTCTGAACCATACCAAGCTGGAATAAAATAATACATAAAAGTCTCCTAAATCAAGGGTTTATAGGTTTCATTTAGCCTTAAAGCCTTGACCTCGTCTCTAATCGTAAAAATCATGCCCCCAAACATCATAAACAAGCCTGGAATCATTGCTAATCGTAATAACTTTTCATCAAACAAAACAAAAAGCATGGGACCACCTGCCATGATCACATTAAAGAGACCACCTATGACTGAAAAACGAAGGACCAATCGATTAATAAATCGACTAGTGTCCTCTCCTGGATAAATTCCATAAATGTATTCTCCAGATTTTTTCATGCGGTCTGCAATCTCTTCTCCATTCATAGTAACAAATGCAAAAATAATACTAAATAAAAATAAGACCGAAATATAAACATAGACCCACAAAGGCTTCCCAACCATAAATTCCTTTGATAAAGCCGCTAGCCCTGAATGATTAGGCAAAATAAATCCCAACAAGATGAACAGATAAGCTGGTACACTAAGAAAACTCATCACATACATATAAGGCATCCCACCTGCAGGATTCAACATGATTTCGAGATAAGAATAGCGTTTAAAACGATTGTGTAAGCCAATTTTATTAACAGGAACCAAATAGCGAGCTCGATACATAATGGCAAGTAAATAAGAAAAGACAACGGTTAATAAAGCAAGTAACACAATAATCCCTGTTGGAATATGAACCGTTTGAAATGTTTCAATAACATCCTGAGGGATATTTAAAACAATACTGGATAGGAGGATTACAATAGAACCCCCAATCCCCATACTGGCATTTAAATCTGACAACCAAACAAGAAAAAATGTTCCTGCTATCAGTAACAAGGTATTCATTAGAACAACCAAAATTGCCGAGTAGGAGGATTGAACTGGTAAGCTCAAGCTAACTGCCAAGGATTGAATAACAGCAATTAGCAAGGTCAGATACATTTTTCGACGATCTTGAATTTCAATCGCTGTAGAACTTAGCCCCAATTTTTTAGAATAAGAAAACATCTGCCACAAAATCATAGCTGACATCCAAGGGGATAGTCCAACAGAAAAAATTGACAAACTTCTTAGATTTCCACCTGTTAGGGCTGCTGAGAAGGCTAGATAGGCTGTTGAACCTCCTAAAAAATCTTTACTATTTAGGTCAACAAAAGGGAGAGTAATTCTGCTTCCTAATATATAAATAAACAACAAAAACAAAGTTGTTAGTCCTTTTTTTACTACCATCGATGAGTAAATTTTTTTCACGAAATACTCCTTTATTAAACTTTAGTTTCAATCTTTCTACTTCTACAGACATACACTATATTATTACTTACCTTTATATGATAAAGTACTGTTTCTTAGTAAGGCAGTCAGAACTATCTAAGATTTATTAAATACTAGTATTATAAAAAACATTCCTATTAACAACTCTCAAAAGGAATATATATATCCTTCCAAAAATATTCAACTAAATTCTCAATTAGTATGACTAAGTCTTAAACAAGTAAATCATTGAAAATTATAATTACTAACATAAATTTAACTGGCTGTTTGAAGTTCATTTCTTAATTTGCATACCTCAAAATTTATATGTAGCAAAATCTCTTATTTGTTCAAAAGATTCAAATATTCCGTATAATGTTTGAAAATACCCGTATCTTCTAAATCAGCTTCTTTGGCTTGCTGATAGCTCACTTGCAGACTATTTAATACATTTTTCTTTTTCTCTACTACATTCCAACACTTCATAGCATAATCGCAATACGTTCTGTCAAACATTCAAATACATCTGTCAATAACTTTTCATTGATATTTGTACTAATGCTATTTAATCCCACTCTAAAATTATAAAGCGATTTATGAATATATGTAGAATAACGAGATTCCTAAAATAGTCTATAATTAGTTCTTGAATCTTCGATATTCTTTCCCTTAGGAAATGAAATAAATTCAAATAATCTACTAGAAAATAGAATACCCCAACTCGTCGTAAAAGATAAATTTTGACGTTCTAAAAACGGTAATTGCTGGAGCAATTCCTCCCCAATATAATTTCTCTCGTAATAGTCATCAAATAAACATTTTGTTCCTGATGAAATTCTTTATAATTGGAGACAACAACTTCCGAATCATTTAATAAAGCTACTTTATACAAATCCTCCACATAAGTTGGATCAATCCAACCATCCGAGTCTATAAAGGATATAAATTTACCTTGGGAACGTCGAAGTCCTTCATACCGAGTATCTGATAAGCCATCATTAATTAGTATAATCTCTATGTTTAAATAGGTTTGTTTAGCAGTACTATCAAGACACATCTACACATCTATAGATAGTTTTCATCATTATAAATCGGAATAATTAAACCGATGAATTCATTATTCATGTCTTCTCGAATTTCTAGCAAATTTATACATTCTAAATTTAAAAACGAAAGTTATTCAATAAACGCTCTACTTACAAATTATATTCATTTAACCATCTACTTTTATAAAATATAGATAGTTCATCCTAAAATCTATAATATCATTCAATATATTAATCTAGAATTTTAATATAGTAAAGATATGTCAAAACTTAATTGTTGTCTCTAATTGAACTAAATAAGCATTATTCGCTGCTAAAACAATTGATTTCCTCATGACTTTCCTTCCATAAAACTTTTAATCATTTCTACCATTTCTTCAGGGCTATCATGATGACAAATTCCAAAATAATCTTCTTCAGGTATAGTCAAACAACGGGTATTATCGAAAGTTAGTATTGGCTTTTCAAATTTCTTTACTAAATCATAAATATACATTAATTTCTGATCATGATTCAAATCTAAGTAAATATCGACTTCTTTTAAACGTTTTTCTATTAACAAAGGAAAATCATTAGGATAGAGGGTTACATTATTAAATGTTGCTAATCTCTTTAATTCATCTGCCATAAAAGTATGAGCACAAATATAAAAATGTACTTCTGGTAATTGTTTAACTAGGTAATCCATTTTTTCTACACACCAAGAATTTGTCAAATTCATACAAGTTAATTTTGGTTTATATACTTGTGCAGAATAAAGCTCACCCTTCTCTTTCCAAGTAGATACAATATAAGTCCATTCCATAAAAGAATAGTTCCACCAATTTTCTCGCAAGCGACCTACAGAAAATTGATTCCATGGCTTATCTTGAGAAATATAATGTAAGATTTTAGGGAGCGGGTTAATTGATTTTTCCAAGATCCAAGCATGTCCTTGTTCTGCCGCACCTCTATCAAATCCTATTTGGTAATTAAAAGTTTCATCAATTTCAATATAGGAATCAAAGAACAACATATTTAAAATAGATTGATCTCCTTCACCCACATTTTCATGTTCTTTTTCTGTTAAATCAATTAACTTTTGTCTAATATTTTCAGCTTGCCATTTTTTATTATTTATTAATAATACTCCAGCATTAAAACCAATTCCAGCACCAAAACAAGAACGCGTTGCAGCTAAATAATTTTCCCCTAAATCTAATTCAAATAAATCGGTCAAATCATCTGTTACCAATAAATCACTATCTAAATATAAAACTTTATCTTCTGTTACAAAATCTGGAATATAATAACGGGCAAAGGTCATATGATTGATATGAGGCAGTTTATTTGACCAATTCATTTGGAACTGTTGCCCAATAAGCTTGCAATCAATCAAGTCTCCTCCCATCTCTTGAATATACATTCTTAATCTACTGAACCATTCTTGAGGAATGTCCTTGTTTAGTACATAAATTTTTAAGTGACTATTGTGTCTACAGATTGATTTCATAGCTGTTTCGATTTGTCGAATATAAGCGTAATCACCTGCAAATACTACTGCACGTTTGGTATTTCCCATTTTAAATCCTTATCATTTATTCTAACTAACATTATTTAGTGTCCTGCATACATTAAACCAAATAGATTTTTCTATCATCTTTACATAAAATCAAAATCACTTGATTCACTTACTCATCAAGTAAACATAATGTTTCCTTAATCCATTTCATCGTATCTGTTGATGATAGATTTTTATCTTCAAGTTCTTTTTTTCGAAATTTTAACAGGGATACAAAATTGTCTACGTATCGACCAACTTCTATATTTCGAGCAGCAAGAAGAGCTATAAAATTTTCACGTTGCTGTAAATCACACTTGATCTTGAGTAAACTAAAATGTCTCGTCGAGCCTTCACCTGTTCTATAAACATAACTATCTCTATTGATATAGACAGATTTAGGTGAGATTAGATAGATTTTAAACCAAAATTCCATATCTTCACCTAAACTAGTTAGAGAATTAAAACGAATATCCCCCACAACATCTTTTCTTACTAACTTTCCGCTTACAAAACGATATGAATGATCGAAAGAATCCAAATCAATTAATTCATTGATTAATTCTAGATGATGAAAGACTCGTTTATCGTAACCTCTTTGAAAAGAGTGAACATACCAAGTATTATCTTCCATAGAAAATCTTTTATATGTTGAAATTGAGACTGACGCAGATTCGGATACTAGAGCAGAATATAGAACTTCTAAATAATCTTCCTCAACCCAGTCATCTGAATCAACAAAAGTTAAATAATCACCTCTGGAATATTCAATTCCTAAATTACGAGCAGAGGAAACTCCACCATTTTCTTTCCTATAGTAATGAAAACGGGAGTCACTCTCTGTATATTCCTGACAAATTCTTCCTGAATTATCTGTAGAACCATCATCAATCATAAGAACTTCAAAATTTGTATAAGTCTGTTTAACAAGACTTTCCAAGCAAAGTCCAATATAACTTTCAGTATTATAAACTGGAATAATAACACTAATCAAAGATTCCATACATTTCACCTACAATCTTAAAATTATAGAATAAATCTTTATTTATCTAGCAATATAGTTGTTGGGTAGCCTCCAGGTAAATCATGAAAATGTTTCTTCAAATTCCTGTTCATAATAGACTCATTTTATTTAAAATATCTATTATTTTAGAGAGATACCCTCATTAATTTCTTTATTTGTCTAAAAATGTTCAATCAAAATTGTGAACTCATTAATCATACTTATAAGTTATTCTAATATCCTTGCCATAATCTGACTATTATAGGTCTCATCCTCAACGAACTCAATATCTTGATCAAAATTATACTCTGCTGTATGTTTATGTGAAAATTTAACCTTGGTTTTAGCACCCATCTTCATCCACTCATACTCGGAGTCAATATGACCAATATCTAAGACTTGGTAACCTTTTCGACTTAAATGATAGGCTAAAACTTTTGCTGTAGGACCAAGCATACATAAAATCAAGCGACCAGTCGCATACTTTTCAATTTCTTGTTCAATTTCATGAACTCTAGAAAAGGCACTATGAGAAGGACAAATAATTCGCTTAATAGAATTTGCCTCATCGAATAAATCATTTCCGACACCGGAACGAGAAGTCGCACCTTCGACTATTAGTAAGTCACGGTTTTCCCAAATGCTTTTCAATTTTTCAAATTGGGCTTTAGCTTGACTTTTGTCCTTAAAATCGATATAAGGTCGAGATACAAAGGTTGAGCCATACCATGAATCACTACATAATTCTCTGTAAAAATCCATATAATGATCCATATGTTCTTTCCAAAATGGAATCGCCCACGATGTAAACTTAAAACGATCTGTAAAAGCATCAGGAAGGCACACAACTAAATCTTCTCGACTTTCTTGGCCGATGATGTCCCTCATGATTGAGGTCAACTCTTCATCATAATCCTGGTAGGGAATCGAATGCCCTGCAAGCATATTGATTTCTCCATCTCCAAAACGAACTAAAGAAGACTTGTTCTCAATAATATAATCCAAGGTTTCATCTATTCCTTTCACCTGGATTGGATCAAGCTGTTTTTCTAGCATATCCTTATTGATCAATTTTTGCAAATCAACCAACATTCGTTCAGGATGTTCACTTGAATACAACCTTTGACCATTATTCCCATTTTGAGATTTATAAAAGGCTAGTACGGGTTTAGATAGATAAGTCATTTCTGCAACAATATCGGCTGTTGAAGTCAGTAGGTTGATATCTAAATAAACATCCATCTTTTCCTTCAACTCTTCTAGCTTATCTCTAGAAATTGCTGGATAGAGCTGAATATTGGGATAACGATTAGATAAATCATATAGCTTTGGCCCCATATCTGTCCAGGCAGCAACTTGAAAAACAACATTTGGCAACTGTTCGGCCAAGTAATCCAGCTGTTCAATATCCTGAGAAGCCGTAAAAGTCAAACAAGTTAAACTTGGAACTTGTCGAAAACAGGTAAGATATCCGTTTTTCTTAAAATCTTTAATGGCATCAATCATAAAGGAAACTTTCCCATTTTCGAAAACGGTTTGTCCTATATCTCCATGCCGAGTCGATTGAAAAGCCAATAGCGTTTTTTCTTGTTCTCGCAAAGATTTTAAAAAGTTTTCATCTGCACTACCATGGTTGATATCCAAATAAAGACTTATTGACTTTTTCAACTTGTCTAATACAGGAGGAACAATCTGTGGATGCAATCTCACATTATCATATACTGCCAATCTTTTTAGCTTATCTCCCATATCCGTCCAAGCAGCGATATGAAATACCACATCTGGAAGCGCTGTAACTAACTCCTCTATTCCTTCTAAATCTTGGGAATTCGTTAAGGTTAAGCAAGAAAATTCCTTATCTAGAGGCGATATTAGTTCAAACTCTCCTATATGGTGTTGTAAAATCTGACTCCACTCCAAATCATGAAATTCCCACCATAAATCACGATAACGATTGGCTATCAAGGTGGTCCATGGCTTTCTGTAGGTCGTAAAATGAATCACTACTGGTTCGTCATGAAAAGCTAAATGACCTTGCCAATTATTATACAAAGCCACAATATCATGCCCCACTTGTAAATTATAAGTTCTGTCTAGCTCTAACCAATCATCTTGTAAGACCTGATTAAATATCGTTTGATCGCCATTAAAATGCTCAAAACGACCTTCTTCAACTTCCTTTATTGTTAGGATAGACTGTTCAATTAACCGTTCTTTTAGTTTCTCTTGACGCCATTTCTCATTATTGATTAATAGAACACCTGTATTAAATGTAATTCCATCTGTATCTTTAACAGCTGCGAGTGATTTTTCCTCTAAATCAATACCGAATAGTTTATCTAATGAAGTATTCACAACCAAATCACTATCTAGATATAAAACCTTATCTTCAGAAATATAATCCGAAATAAAATATCTAGCATATGCAATTACACTAATATGGTCTTGCTTAGTCCAATCCTGAAAAATAGCCTGTTCTGGCAACTTAACATCAATAATCTCACTGCCTAACAATCGAGCTATTTTTCGTGGTTTGCGGAACCAATCTGGCATAATATCTTGATTTAAAATATAAATCTTAACATCTCGATTGTGGTATAGAATAGATTTTATAGTTGTTTCTAACTGCCTGGTGTAATTATGATCCCCAGCAAGTACAATTGTTTTGTTCATTTCATTTCCTTAATCAATTCCCAAGTGATAGATTGTATCTACCAGTAACTTTTTAGTGAAATATCCCTCTTTTAGCAAATAGCTAAATGTCTTGATACGATTCGTCATTTCTTGATATTCTTGTAGATTCATTTTATCAACTATCTCATGAGCTTCTTCCAGACTATTCACCACAAAGCCCAATCCTTGATTTACTATAAATTTAGCAGTTGATAAGTTGCTCGGTACAATCACTGGGATACCAGCTGTTAGATAGGTACTAACCTTATGAGATATATTTAAAGTATAGTATTGGTTACTTTCTCCATCATTTTGGTGAGTTCCCCAGACAAGACCAAATCCACCTTTTGATAATTCTAGTAACAGTTCCTCGTCTTTTTTCCATCCTTCAATACTAAGATTTCTAGCATTAGAATTAGCTTCTCCTTTATTTGAAAATACTCTCAATAGCGTATCTTGAGACCAATTTTGTAAGTCTGGAAAACGCTCTAAACTGCCAGCAAAAAAGAGTTCTTTTTTAAACTCTGGGGTATATAGGGATAAATCATGAGGATGATCCCACATACCTTGAACGAGGATTTTCTTAGTTGTCAATCCTTCTTCAATCAGACGTTCTTTCATTCTCTCTGATGGGACTATCAAAATGTCTGACAGGTTATACATGTACATGTATTCTTTCATGAGATAATAGTTACTATCAAACATGAGAGGAACAACATCATGGATAAAGCAAATAATTTTCACCTGCATATCCTTTAATTTGTCAAAAAATAGACGATCAAATTCAAAACCATTCCAGCTTGGAGACTGAAAGACTAATATATCTCCAATAGAGATACTGGCCATAATCCCATCCAGACGCTTATTCATTTCAGATAAGCTATCTGAAGCAATATTGTAAAAATAGATGCCAACCTCTCTAAATCCCAGTTGACTGGCTATCTTTTGAACAGCATTTTGCGCTAAGATAACCGTACTATCACCTGCCATACCGTATAAATTCGTTAAATGTAGTTTCATATTGTATTATCTCATTTTTTATTAATATCTACGGAAGGAAAGACATTTTTTCCATCATCCTTCTATAAATCTCTGTGAATTGCATATTTTGTTCTTCTAATTTTGCTATTACTCTTTGTAGTCTATTTTTATAAACCAAAATATAATTGGTCAAGTCATAATTTAAACTTGCTAAACCAGCGAGTTTTTCGTCCCTAGCCTCTATTTCATCATATATACGCTTTTCTCTCCATGTATTCAATAAAGTGCCAGTAAAACCAACACGGTACCAGTAAACACAACGATTTAAATAGACTACCTTAGACGCTCTTAGAAGAACCTTCCATGTCCAGTAAATATCCTCTGCAATTTTACCTATAGGAAATGGTAGAGTTTGTAGTAACTCTCTCTTGAATAACTTCAAGACAGCTACAGTCCAGTTCCCATTTTTGACTTCTTCGACACCTTCCCTATCCATGATTGCTTTTCCTAACTATCACTTCCAGAGAATCATCTGGATCCGTAACATAAGTCATATATACATAGCGTGTTTCATCATAAGAATTATAACGCCCGATACTAATATCTGCATTTTCCTTTTTCAAAATAACGAAAACGAGCATCCTTAGCAACATATTCTCTACAGATATCTGCTGAATTGTCTGGAGAACCATCATTGATTAATAAACACTCAAAATTTTGATACGTCTGGTTCTGAATACTATCCAAACACTGTCGCAAATAGTTTTCAACATTGTAGATTGGAACTATAATACTGATTAATTCATTCCCCATACTATAATCATTTTTCTCCTAAAAATTTTTTTATCTCTGTCACCATTCCATTTGAATCTTCTTGTCGAAAAACTTTGCTAAATCCACTTGAATCATGATTGGTATTCTCAAAAGCATAAACAGGCTTATTCTGTTCTATTGCTCTATTAACAATACCATCTACCTCTCCCCAATGGTTGATATCTAAATAAATATCTGATTTCTTCAACAAGTCCTCAATAATATCATCATGATGAACATTTGTATATATATTTACATTTTCATAACGATTGAAACTTTCAAGATAATCTGAAATATTTGTTTTAGCTGCTATATGAAAAGCTACCTCTGGCAGATTCTGAACAAGATAGTCTAAATTTTCTAAAGTGTCTGAAGCTGTTAAAGTAAAAACATGAAACTGGTGTTGTTTCCTAGGAATAATTTTCAAATCCTCTTGAGAAGTAACGATAGAATTAGCTGGTATATCTTTATAAATTAGGGCATTTGCTCCAATAATGACATTATCTCCAATCGTCACTCCTTTTAAAATGACAACATTAGTCCCAATCCAACAATTTTTTCCAATAGTTATTTTGTCAGCAGTAAATTGAATTTTTTCGATATGATAATTTGAATATTTATGGTTATGGTCAAAAATCCTTACCCCATCTCCAAACATAGTATCTTTACCGATTTCAATTTCTTTACCACAACGAATCGTACAATGATCATTAAAGAAAACTCTATTTCCTAGTGTTAATTTAGCATTATCAGATACTTCCAAACTTATAAATGAACGAAATGTAACATCTGTTCCTAGTTCAATGGTAGCAGTAGGAGATATCTCTATATGATGAAAATCTCCTAATAACTTTACAGAATCTTTAAACTCCATGTCGATCTTCCACTTCTCTTAATTTCTCAATCATTACCTGAACCTGGTCAACAGCATATACTTCCTGATCTACTTCATAGGATTTGGTATTTTCAAAGGCTAAGATAGGCTTGCCAAGTTTAGAAAATTGATTTAAAATCTCCTCTGTCTTTTCGCCATGATTAATATCTAAAAGGACTTGACTCGTCTCTATCAATTCATTGTCAACATCTACCAGATAGTGAATCCCGTTAAAAATGGTCACATTTGGATGAACTGTCAGTTGAGACAATCGGTCACTGACCATGACTCTAGCTGCAATCTTAAATTGAATCTCTGGTAAGGATTGAAGCAATGTTTCAATTTGTTCAATATGGTCTGAGGCTGTGTAGATGAGACAAGTGAACGGTTCCTTTATCGGATAAAGGTGAGATTTTTTTAATGGATGTAAATGATGATTTTGTCCCAACTCTGTCCATTCAAGCCCATGATAATACCACCAGACATCACGATAGGTTTGAGCTGCCAAATCTTTCCACGGTTTCCGATGAGAAAGATAATGAATAATAGCAGGATAATCCTGACCTTCAGGTAATCGATAATCAGTGAACTGCTTATGAATGACAATATGATTATAATCAAAGTCTAATTCCAACCATTTATGTTCAAAAAGCATATTCAAAATACTTTGATCAGCCTGTTCCACCTTATCGTGCCATTCATTGGTTAAATCAATTAATTTTTGTGTCATATTGTCTTTTTTCCAAAAAGCATTGTTTACCAATAGAACACCTGCGTTAAAGATTTCTTGACCGAAATAGGCTTTACCCCCGAAATCTCGAACAGCAGCCAAAGGATAATCTTGTAAGTCAGTAGCAAACAAGTCATCCAGATTTTTCGTTACAAGTAAGTCACAATCCAAGTAGAGGGCCTTGTCTTCTTGCACGAAATCAGCTATGAAATAGCGTAAAAAAACAGTGTAACTAATATCTGTCTTATACCTTGAAATCTGCTCGAATGTCACCCGACAATTGATAATTTCTGAATCGAACTTCTCTAAGCGCTTATTTATTTGCTTAATCCATTCATTTGGAAAATCGCTATGAATCAGATAAAAACGAAGCGAACGATTGTGGTAACAAACAGACTTAATAGTCGTTAAAACTTGGTCTACATAGGCATAATTCGCCGCTAGGACAATGGCTTTCTTTTGTGTTTTCTTAGTTTTTTCAAGTTGATCTAGTAGATGTTTTTTTGCCTCAAACTCTTTATAGGTGGGAGTTTTTTCTAAACCACTGCCCTTACCATTAGAAAGACTTCCTTCTAACATCTGACGATAAATAGCTAAATGTTTTTCTAAAGGATATCCTAGACTGGCTAATAAAGTGATACGTTCAGACATGGAATCAACCAAGGCATGCATCCATTTTTCTGTCCAAGTCCTGGACAAACTATTATTTCTGATGCGATAAGAATAGATCCCTTTATGGATATAAGCAATCTTTTCAGCCAACAAATAAATCTTTTGATTGAGGTAACCGTCTTCTCCTAATTTACCTACATCGAAGCGTAACTGCTCGAACAATCTTGCCTTATAGAGTTTACCCCAAGCAGATATCAAAGCAAAATTCTTCATTTCTTGGGATTCATATAAGTTCTCAAAGATAGAAATATTGTCATATACTTTCTCATAATAAGAGTCGCCTAATATATGAAAGTAGAACATTCCCTCACTTTCGTTGAAAGAATAATAATTCCCAACTACAATATCTGCCTGATACTCAATTATTTTTTTGTATAAGGTTTCTACATAATCTAATTCAACCCAATCATCTGAATCTACAAAAGTTACGTAAGTTCCAGTCATTCTACCTAAACCTGCATTTCGTGCATCAGATATACCACCATTTTCTTTTTCAATATAAACAATCCGATCATCTTTTTGTGCATACTCTCGACAAATTGTACCCGAATTATCTGTAGAGCCATCATTGACAACAATAATTTCAAGATTTTTATATGTTTGTTTTATGATACTATCTAAACATTTATTCAGGTAATTTTCAACATTATAAACTGGGACAATTACCGTAATTTTTTCAGTCATGAAACCTTTCTCCTTCCTTAATATTATAACATTTTTCACCCTATTTTTCAGCCTCTATTTACTTTTAATATCAAAAATCCCTTGGATGATTTTCATCCAAGGGATTCTTCATAAATCGAAATAATAATACTTTCTATGTATTTTTAATACGATTATTCTTCATCATCACGTTTACGGCGTTTCGCAACCAATCCAATACCTGTAACTGCTGCTAAAGCTCCTAAAAGCACGGATGATTTGGAAGCTTCTGTACCTGTATTCGGCAATTGCTGTCCAGTCTTACCTGCTGATTCTGATGCGCTTGTGCTTGCTGACTCTGATGCACTTGTTGATGCCGATTCAGAAGCCGATGTGCTTGCTGACTCTGACGCACTTGTTGATGCCGATTCAGAAGCTGATGTGCTTGCTGACTCTGATGCACTTGTTGAGGCTGATTCAGAAGCTGATGTGCTTGCTGATTGGCTCGCACTTGTTGACGCTGATTCAGAAGCTGATGTACTTGCTGACTCTGACGCACTTGTTGATGCTGACTCAGAAGCTGATGTACTTGCTGATTCTGATGCACTTGTTGATGCTGATTCTGACGCACTTGTTGAGGCTGATTCAGAAGCTGATGTGCTTGCTGATTGGCTCGCACTTGTTGATGCTGATTCAGAAGCTGATGTACTTGCTGACTCTGACGCACTTGTTGACGCTGATTCAGAAGCCGATGTGCTTGCTGATTCTGACGCACTTGTTGACGCTGACTCAGAAGCGGATGTACTTGCTGATTCTGATGCACTTGTTGATGCTGATTCAGAAGCTGATGTACTTGCTGACTCTGACGCACTTGTTGAGGCTGACTCAGAAGCTGATGTGCTTGCTGACTCTGATGCACTTGTTGATGCTGATTCAGAAGCTGATGTACTTGCTGACTCTGATGCACTTGTTGATGCCGATTCAGAAGCCGATGTACTTGCTGATTCTGATGCGCTTGTTGATGCCGATTCAGAAGCCGATGTGCTTGCTGACTCTGATGCACTTGTTGATGCTGATTCAGAAGCTGATGTACTTGCTGATTCTGACGCACTTGTTGATGCCGATTCAGAAGCTGATGTACTTGCTGATTCTGATGCACTTGTTGACGCTGACTCTGATGCACTTGTTGATGCTGACTCAGAAGCTGATGTACTTGCTGACTCTGACGCACTTATTGATGCTGACTCAGAAGCTGATGTGCTTGCTGATTCTGATGCGCTTGTTGATGCTGACTCAGAAGCTGATGTACTTGCTGATTCTGACGCACTTGTTGATGCTGATTCAGAGGCACTTGTTGATGCTGATTCAGAAGCGCTTGTGCTTGCTGACTCAGAAGCGCTTGTGCTTGCTGACTCTGACGCACTTGTTGACGCTGATTCAGAAGCTGATGTACTTGCTGACTCTGATGCACTTGTTGATGCCGATTCAGAAGCCGATGTGCTTGCTGACTCAGAAGCTGATGTACTTGCTGACTCTGATGCCGATGTACTTGCTGACTCAGAAGCCGATGTGCTTGCTGACTCTGATGCACTTGTTGATGCTGATTCAGAAGCTGATGTACTTGCTGACTCTGACGCACTTGTTGACGCTGACTCAGAAGCCGATGTGCTTGCTGACTCAGAAGCTGATGTACTTGCTGACTCTGATGCCGATGTACTTGCTGACTCTGATGCCGATGTGCTTGCTGACTCTGACGCACTTGTTGACGCTGATTCAGAAGCCGATGTGCTTGCTGACTCTGACGCACTTGTTGATGCTGATTCAGAAGCTGATGTGCTTGCTGACTCTGACGCACTTGTTGAGGCTGATTCTGAAGCCGATGTACTTGCTGACTCTGACGCACTTGTTGATGCTGACTCAGATGCCGATGTGCTTGCTGACTCTGACGCACTTGTTGACGCTGACTCTGACGCACTTGTTGATGCTGACTCTGACGCACTTGTTGATGCTGACTCAGAGGCACTTGTTGATGCTGATTCAGAAGCGCTTGTGCTTGCTGACTCAGAGGCACTTGTTGACGCTGACTCAGAAGCGCTTGTGCTTGCTGACTCAGAAGCGCTTGTGCTTGCTGACTCTGACGCACTTGTTGACGCTGATTCAGAAGCTGATGTACTTGCTGACTCTGATGCACTTGTTGATGCCGATTCAGAAGCCGATGTGCTTGCTGACTCAGAAGCGCTTGTGCTTGCTGACTCTGATGCCGATGTACTTGCTGACTCTGATGCCGATGTGCTTGCTGATTCAGAGGCACTTGTTGATGCCGATTCAGAAGCCGATGTGCTTGCTGATTCTGACGCACTTGTTGACGCTGACTCAGAAGCGGATGTACTTGCTGACTCTGACGCACTTGTTGATGTCGATTCAGAAGCCGATGTGCTTGCTGACTCTGATGCGCTTGTTGACGCTGACTCTGATGCCGATGTGCTTGCTGATTCAGAGGCACTTGTTGATGCCGATTCAGAAGCTGATGTACTTGCTGATTCTGATGCACTTGTTGATGCTGATTCAGAAGCTGATGTGCTTGCTGATTGGCTCGCACTTGTTGACGCTGATTCAGAAGCTGATGTACTTGCTGA